>CAZICR010000319.1:0-2711 GCA_964537795.1 uncultured Cellvibrionaceae bacterium
GCCCATCAAACACTGGGACGCGCGGCCAACGAAATACCCTACCCCTACCCAAATGTCAGCGTAATAAAAAGTTGCAGCAGAATAAAAACAGGTGGGGTTCACCGCTCAAAACTCGTCTAGTCACTGAATTCCTGCGCAATCATAACCAAGAGGTTATCCCGTGAAGCCATTGCATCTTTCAAAACGCCCTGCCCTGATCGCAAGTCTGGGGGTTTTCGCTATTTTTCAAACCAATCCAGCATTGGCTGATTTTCAGGTTGAAGAAGCGACCATTGAATCGATTCAACAAGCGATTCAAACTAAACAGACCAGCTGTAAAGCCGTGGTCCAGGCCTATATTGATCGCGCCAAAGCCTTCAACGGTGTGTGTACTGCCCTGGTCACGGCGGATGGCGCGCCGATCAAACCCGCCAAAGGATATGTGCGTGCAGGTTCAGCACTCTCTTTTCCTTCACAAACGGTAAAAGCCTCCAGCATTTTTCCGGACTTGGCAGCTTACAAAGGTTTGCCATTTGAATATGGCCGGATGGAAACCACTATGTCTGATCCCAGCGTATCCACTCAAATGGGTATGCGTGTGGGCATTCCCAATGCCGGTCAACTGAATGCCTTGGAAACCTTGAATATTCGCGGCGAACGCTCGGTGACCTGCAAAGGTAAATTCGATGCTCACCCTTCGTCAGGGCCATTACCCGCCGGTGCACCGGCTGAATGTGAAGCCTTTCGCCAGCAACCTGATGCACTTGAACGTGCTGCAGAACTTGATGCCCAATATGGCGCCAAACCTGATTTGAAAGCTATGCCCATGTATTGCGTGGTGACAGCCGTCAAAGATCCTTACGACACCAAAGATATGCGCACCACCGCAAACAACGATGTCAATTTCGCGATGGATGTACCGCCCAGAGATGCCGCCATAGTGGCTCGCTTGCGCGCTAAAGGCGCGATCATTTACGCCAAATCGGTGGCTCATGAATTTAACGGTGGCCCCGGTGATCCCGGTGGCAGTGTCAAATCAAAAACCCGCCCTATGGCCGGTGGTTTGGGCTTCGGTGTTTGGGGTGGACAGCCTTGCAATCCTTACGATACCGAGCGGGTTGCCCGGGGTTCCAGCAGCGGCTCGGGTGTGGCGATTGGAGCGAATCTCGCCACCATCGGCATTTGCGAACAATCCGGTGCTTCATGCCAGGGGCCTGCATCACGCAGCGGCGTGGTCACCTTGCTGACCACCAAAGGTTTATTGCCTGATGGCGGTGGTATTGGTTATCAATGGTTTAACGATCGCGCAGGAATTCATTCGCGCACACTGAAAGACGCCGCATTGGTTCTGGATGCCGTCAAAGATTCCGAGTTGGGTTACTTTGATCGCAACGATCCCTACACTGCTGTACCAAAAACACTGATACCCGAACAGGGCTACACCAGCTTTGCAATGAGCGATGCAGATTTGAAAAAAAATGCCAAACCGCTGAAAGGAATTCGCATCGCTATAATTCGCGAACACATGGTGAAACCCACCTTGAATCACGTTGCCATCAGCGATCAAATTGATCAGGAAATCAAAACTATTCTGCGCGACAAACTGGGTGCTGAATTGGTTGAAACCAGCAC
Organism: uncultured Cellvibrionaceae bacterium; assembly: GCA_964537795.1. GTDB lineage: Bacteria > Pseudomonadota > Gammaproteobacteria > Pseudomonadales > Cellvibrionaceae > Cellvibrio. Next base: position 1,612 of record CAZICR010000319.1, read on the forward strand.
CAAAGATTATCCGGATGATCCCGATGTAGCCAACCTGCGTTACAGTTTTAGCGATGCATTATCTGAATTATTACCGCGATTTATGCCGGAAATATTTACGCGACGCGATGCCAAAGGTGAATTGATTTTTGCAGTACCCGGTTATGACGTGACCTCTTACGATTACCTGATGAAATTAAGTCGTCGTGAAGCGCCATTGACCAGTGCGGTGAACATTACCAATTTTGCTACCTTCGGCGCTTTACCCTGCTTACCTTCTCTTTGCCCTGATACAGTGTTTGAATTTGATCACTATTTAAAAGCGCGTGGTGATAAACGTATTACCGATTGGGCAGCCTGGGTCGCCAATGCAAAATTCCGCGAAGATGCTTCAGTCGCCGGTGCAAAAAACTGGATAAGTTTTAAAGGCCACACCCAAGCCGGGAAAGCCGATTCTTTGGCACGCAGTTACATCGCACGCCTCGCACTGACCAAAATGATGTATGAAAATGATATCGATGTTTTTGTACATCCGGAAAATACTGTACCTACGCCAAAAATTCTCGGCGCCAATGTGGGCACGCACAGTTTGGATGGCATCAGTCCTTTCTTTCAAATTCCACGCATCGCCATTCCCGCTGGTATGACCGATGTTATTTACGAACCGGTCTATGCACTGAATCCGGAAAAAAATGATTACTTGTCAGTGATCGCGCCAGGCACCAAACAAACCAAACTGGCGCATCCATTACCGATTTCAATCACATTTTTCTCCGGCCAAGGCGAAGAACCCATGTTAATTAAAGTAGGCACCGCCTACGAAGCCGCCACCCACCACCGCACTCCACCACCGGCGTTTGGGCCTCTGGCAAAAAAATAATTTGTGATAAAAATTCGTAGTCATTTATGAATTTAAAAAAATCCCGGCATAAATTGCCGGGCCTTTTATTAATCATCAAAATCCAAAAAAACAATCAAAATATTGCATTCAGCTCTTGATCAATTGCAATTGCACCGACTAGTTGCGCAAATACATCATCCAAACTATTGGCTGTCGCCAAACCTAAAATAACGCCGAGCACAGCACCACGATGGCAATTATCGCCACCGAGATTGGCGTT
>CAZICR010000319.1:2811-4298 GCA_964537795.1 uncultured Cellvibrionaceae bacterium
AAGACTTCGATCAATTAAAAGTTCCGTTATCGCAATCGCGGCTATGCCAACCAATCCACCCACTGACGCGGTATCGTGAGTTTTTGCTGCCGCCTTTTCAGGTGATAAACCTTTAGCGATATTGGCGAAAAATCCGCGATGATAGGATTCAGCATAAGTATCCGGGTGTTGCGGCGTTTCTGCCGTCATAAATTCAATGTAATCCTGCAAAAATTTTTTGCTGTTGTATCGACCGGCATTGTCTGCAATAGACCGCATCAACACACGCAGGCAATGTGCATTCAGTGTATTTTCTCCCGCGCTCATCCCCTGATGATAATGCTGATTGGCAACACCCCAATACTGACGTTTGCCTTTTAAAATAATGTCGCCGACCACTTGCGGTTCCTGGTTGCCCTGCTGCGAACCACGACCTCCCGCATTAGTGGAATGCAAGTTCATAATGGATGAAGGATGAAAAAGCGGTGCAGCCTCGAATTTTTTTATTCCTCCGGGAAAGGCTGCATAAATATCCAGCGGATTGTAAAACCAGTGCACCGGCATAGCCAAAGCATCTGCAATAAAAGAGAGCTGTAATGCAGCTTTAGCACGCACAATCAGATTGTCACTCGTCATTCCAAATTCCTTCAGTTAATTTCTACCAAGTATAAACCTACTCATTCGAACATAGGCGACCTTGGGATCACAAGATTTTTTCTGCGTTAATCCAAACGGGCGCAATCACCGTAAAAGACATATGAATAAAAAAACTGCAACTACCGAACCGGATTGTGACGCCAAAGATAAGTTGTTTTACGACGGCGCCTGTCCTTTATGCTCAAAAGAAATTGAGGCGCTCAAACGAAGAAAGGGATCACAAATCACCCTGATCGATGTACACACGATTACTGACTTTACCGATATACCCACTAAAGAAACTTTGTTAAAAAACTTACATCTACTCACCACCGATGGAACCTGGCTAACAGGCAGCGACGCCAACATACAAGCCTGGTCCGGCACCAAGCGCGGAAACCTGCTTAAAATATTAAATCTCCCCGGAATTAAAAATCTAACCGCATGGATCTACAAAAAATGGGCCGAAAAACGTTTCAACCGTCTCTATTGCGAAAAGGGTTCTTGTAAGTTGTAAGTGAAAAGCACCTGAAAGGCGTTGAATAATCTTGTTGTAAGTTTTAGATGCTGAAATATTTGCAACAACAAGCTTCAATTAAAAGATCTGAACCAATTATCACTGTACAGTTCTTCGCACCAATAACTCTCGCTCTTGCGTAGCGATAATCTTTAAATCCGCGGGGATTAAAATCATGAAATGAGATAAATCTTAGATCTAATTCATTTTCTTGAGACAAATCTATTTCCTTCCAATAAAAAACACGATCTTTTTCAAATGCATATAAAAACCTGGAGTTACTCCATTCGAAAGTTGGCTCGACCTTAATAGATTTATAGTAAACGGAAAGCTCGTCATCCGTTATAGATGCCTC
>CAZICR010000320.1:0-4270 GCA_964537795.1 uncultured Cellvibrionaceae bacterium
TAGGTGGTACTTACAAGTTTTAATTGAGCCTTGTTAAAAAACTGTGATGCCAGAAATGGCATCACAGTTTTTCTGTTTTTATGAAATTGTTTTTTAAGGGTAAATAGATGATGCTCCTAAATAGATACATGTTGCTGATGTTTGCGTTGGGGATTGCAGCCTGTTCCCCCGAAACCCGAACCGGGAGCGATATTAATCCAAAGGTTAGTAATCCTGTTTTGGCGACAATCGAAATCACAAACGCCAATAGTTTCACATTAACCCAGGAGCCGGTTTATTTTTCTTTTTATGAATTGGGTGTTGATGATCAATCAGAATTGATAAAAGATCTGGTCATAACGTCCAATAAAAAAGTGTACCCTTCGCAAACAGTTGATCGTGATGGCGATGGGAAAAAAGATGGCATTTTGTTGTCTGCAGATTTTGCGCCTGCTGAAATAAAGTCCTTTGTTATTTCGGCAGACTCTTCAATTCAGAAACCCTTGCTGAAAAAGCAAACGCAAGCAGAAATTTCTATTAAAGAGGGCGGTGAGTGGAAAGGAAAAGAATATGTCGGTGGCAATTTTAAAAATGTAGACAGGGTAACACCTCCTCCGCAATACACAGATCATTCTTACTGGATTCGTTATGAGGGTCCGGGTATTGAATCGGACAAAGTCGCTTATCGTGTTTATCTCGATTGGCGAAATGGCTTTGATATTTTCGGTAAAAAAGTGAATGACGTTGTGTTGCAGAATGTGGGTCAGGATGGCTACGATTCCTATCATCTCAATGCTGATTGGGGCGTTGATGTATTAAAAGTGGGCAAATCACTCGGTATGGGTGGCTTTGGTTTTTGGAATGGCAAGAGTGTTGATCTTGTCTCGCAAGTTGATACGCGTGAAGCAATCATCACTAATAACGGCGACTTGTTTTCCAGCTTCAAAATTAATTACAACGGATGGCAAGTTAATAATCAAAAAATTGATTTGACCGCGCATTTTTCTATGAACGCTGCAAGCCGCTTGGTGAAAGTGGATCTTAAAGCGAGTAACCAATTACCTAATTTGGCTATTGGTTTGGTCAAACATCCTGGAACCAAACTTTTTGAAGGCAACCAAAATATCAGTGGTTATGCCTGGACTTATGTTGCCAGTTGGGGCAAGCAAAGTTTAAGTGGTGTTGATGATCATCTAGGTATGGCCGTTATTTTTCGACGCGATGATCGCTCCAAACAAATTCAGGATGGAACCTCTTATGTTTCTGTCATGAAAGATAAAGGCGGAGAGTTGGAATATTATTTCGTTGCTGCCTGGGAGCATGAACTTAATGGCATTAAAACCGAAGCAGAATTCAAGGCGTATCTCGATCAGGAAGTTGATCGATTAACAAAAGAACCCAGAGTACGTTTTGAATCCACTTTAAGTAAAAACGCTAAACAAGTTCCCTTAACTGCTGAGGTTGCTCTTGATTGGGCAAAGCGGCTTGCTGATTCTGAATTAGAACGCAAAACACTCAATTATCATTATCAAGGATGGGACGAATATCGTAAGCGTCCTGGAAAATTTGAATATGATGTGGTTGGTATGCAAATTCACGCACTGCAAGAACTGGACTCCGTTGCTCCCAATCAAGCGTATCGAGATGCATTGGAATCAGTAACTGGTAGTTACATTGCTGATGATGGTCACATTCATACGTTTGATCCAGATTTATATAGTATTGATTTAACCAAACCTGGTGACATGGTGATTTTGCTGGAACAAAGAACCGGCGAGAAAAAATATCGCAAAGCCGTGGATTTTTTGCGTGAACGTTTAAAAACCCACCCACGCACTTCTGAAGGCGCCTTTTGGCACAGAATAACTTACCCCAATCAGTTATGGATGGACGGTGTTTACATGGGCATGCCATTTTTAGTGCGTTACGCAGCAACTTATGAAACGGGCAAGCAACAACATGAGAGTTTTAAAGAGGCTGTGCATGAATTTGTGATTGCGCGTGATCGTTTGCGTGATCCAAAAACGGGTTTGTACTATCACGCATGGGATGAATCGAAAAAAGCAGAATGGGCGGACAAACAAACAGGTCGCGCGCCACAATTCTGGTCTCGTGGTATAGGTTGGTATGCAATGGCCTTGGTCGATGTGTTGGACTATTTGCCTGAATCAGAAAAAGAAATGCGAAAAACCATGATTGACATAATCAATGAATTAGCCGCGGATATTATCAAGTATCAAGATGCCGAAACAAAAACCTGGTGGCAAATTACCGACAAGCCCAATGGTATCGCTAATTATCGTGAATCAACTGCGACGGCGATGTTCACTTATTTTTATACAAAAGCGGTTAACAAAGGTTATTTGCCTGAATCTTATCGCGATGTGGCGATAAAAACTTATCAGGGCATGATCAATGAATTTGTCACCCTGCATAAGGATGGGCGCATCAGTATGGATGATCAGTGCCTGGTTGCCGGTTTAGGTTTTGGTCGCGATGGTAGTTACAACTACTACATGACCGAAAGAATTGTATCCAACGATCCCAAAGGTAATACACCGTTTATTTTGGCGGGCGTTGAAATGTATAAAATGCTTAAAAAATAGATTAGGTAATCAAGAATTTGATATCCAATTTGTCGGCGAAAATTTTTATTAAATTATTTTTTGTTAAAAAGGTTAAATTATGAAAGTCCTTGAAGAACGTTTTGCAGTCCATCTGGACGATTACAAACACTACGACACTGAAAAATTACGTAAACATTTTTTGATTGAAAATATTTTTACCCCGGATCAAGTTGAATTTACCTATACCCATTACGAACGTTTAATGGTGGGTGGTGTAATGCCGGTAACAAAATCAGTCGCGCTTGAATCTTATGACCAATTGAAATCAGAATTTTTCCTGCAGCGCCGTGAATTGGGCGCAATCAATATTGGTGGCAATGGTAAAGTGGTGGTTGATGGACAAACTTACCAAATCAATACCAAAGAGGCGCTTTATATTGGTCGTGGTGCCAAAGAAGTCGTTTTCTCAAGTGATGATGCAAACAATCCTGCCAAGTTTTATTTGAATTCAACACCCGCGCATCACTCTTATCCAACCAAAAAAGTGGATAAAGAAAATGGAAAGGTGTTGCATATGGGTGCTGGCGACACTTGTAATGAGCGCGACATTTATCAGTTAATGATTAATACCGTACTCGATACATGCCAATTGCAAATGGGTATGACGGAATTAAAACCCGGTAGTATCTGGAACACTATGCCAATGCACACGCACAGTCGTCGAATGGAAGCTTATTTTTATTTCAACATTCCAGACACTCACGCTGTGTGCCATTTCATGGGGCCGGCGGAAGAAACCCGTCATATCTGGGTTGGCAACGAACAAGCAGTCGTTTCTCCACCCTGGTCAATGCACTCGGGTGTAGGCACAGCCAATTACACTTTTATTTGGGGAATGGCGGGCGAGAATCTTGATTACACCGATATGGATTTTCACAAACCCAGCGAATTGAAATAAGTTTGGAATTAATTATGAATCATCCTTTATTTGATTTAACCGGAAAAGTTGCACTGGTTACCGGCGCAACTCACGGATTGGGGATGGCAATGGCTTCTGGCCTTGCCAGCGCCGGTGCTATTTTGATTATCAACGGAAACTCATCGCAAGAAAAAATTGATAAAGCTGTTAACGAATATCGATCAAAAGGTTTTAAAGCTTTCGGTTACAAATTTAATGTGACTGATGAAGATCAAGTTGCAGCTGCTGTTGAGCAAATCGAAAAAGATCATGGCCCAATTGATATTCTGGTTAACAACGCTGGAATTATTAAACGTATTCCACTGTTGGATATGCCACTTGCCGATTTCGAAGAAGTCATCAAAACCGATTTAACCGGTGTGTTCACCATGACGCGTCCAGTCGCACGCAAAATGGTAGAACGTCGTCGTGGAAAAATTATTAATATTTGCTCGATGATGAGTGAGCTCGGCAGAAATTCTGTTGGCGCTTATGCTGCCGCAAAAGGTGGCTTGAAAATGCTCACCAAAAATATGGCAACAGAATGGGCAAAATATAATGTACAAGTAAATGGAATTGGCCCAGGTTATTTCGCCACCAGCCAAACAGAACCCATTCGTGTTGACGGTCATCCCTTCAATGATTTCATCATCAACCGTACACCCGCCGCCAAATGGGGTGACCCCGATGACCTGCAAGGCGCCACCATTTTCCTCTCATCAAAAGCCAGTGATTTTATTACCGGACAAATTGTTTATGTGGATGG
>CAZICR010000321.1:0-2972 GCA_964537795.1 uncultured Cellvibrionaceae bacterium
AAAAATCTGGATGAAAAACAACTCTTCGCGATTGATCAATTCCTGATGCAAGGTGGCAACGTGATTCTTGCGACTTCACCTTACTCCGCGAATATCAGCCAACGCAGTTTAAGCTTGCAAAAACATGATTCTGGTTTGAATCAGTGGCTCGCGCACAAAGGCATCTCGATTGATGAAAAATTAGTGCTGGATAAACAAAGTGCGCCTTTCCCTGTGCCTGTGCAACGCAATGTCGGCGGTTTCAGTTTGCAAGAAATGCGTATGCTGGATTATCCCTATTTTGTGGATATTCGCGGCGCAGGTTTAAGTAGAGACTCCGCCATCACCAGCGGCTTGCCGCAAACCACTTTGGCATGGGCATCACCGATTATTCTGGATCAGGAAAAACAAACATCGCACAAAGTTACAGAACTTTTGCGCAGCTCCGACGAATCCTGGTTGAGTTCAAGCACCGATGTGATGCCACAAATTACCAACGCAGGTTTAACCGCTTATACACCCAGTGGTGAACAAAAATCCCATTTGTTAGGCGCTGTGGTGCAAGGCAAGTTTGATTCCTGGTTTGCCGGAAAAGAATCGCCTCTGGCGAAAGCAGATCCCGCCTCTGGTGATCAAAAACCTGCAGAAAATGCATCAACAAAAGTCCATCCGGTAATTCAACATTCACCCGATTCTGCGCGCATTATTTTATTTAGCTCCAACGATTTCCTCACAGATACCTTGTTGGGCATGGCAGGCATGGCCAACGGTGGCCAATATTTGAATTCCATTCAAATGCTGGCGAACACCGTTGATTACGCAGTAGAAGACGAAGGCTTGATGACGATTCGTGCGCGTGGCAATTTCAATCGCACTTTGCCTGCAATGGAAGAATCCACGCAAGCCTTCTGGGAATATTTGAATTATGGACTCGCACTACTGGCGCTGCTGATGGTTGGATTCATTCAACACAAATTCAAGCGCGCACGCGAACAACAATATCAACAATGGTTAGCAAATTAGGAGGTCAATGCCATGAATCAATGGGTTAATTTTCCCAAATCAGCGGTTGAAATTTCCGATGCGGTAGTTAAACAATCGCCACTCAGCCAATTGCAAAAACGACTTACAATTTTGTTGTTTGTACAACTGTTGTTGGTGTTGGGTATTTTTGCCTGGAATCAAAACAGACAATCAGTACCCGATGCTCAACCTCTGTTGTCGTCGACCGATTTGGAGTCAGATAAAATTGTCATCCGCGATGCTAATTCAACCGTTACTTTGCAAAAAGTAAATGGTCTTTGGCAATTGCCGGATTTAAAACAGCTGCCCGTCGACGAACAAAAACTTAACGACCTTATGGATAAAATCAAAGGCACCAAGTTAACCTGGCCAGTCACTACCAGCTCTACCAGCCACGAGCGCTTTGATGTCAGCGAGAAAAAATTCCAACGCCGTGTGGAATTTTATAAAGGTGATCAAAAGGCAGTAGATCTGTTTCTGGGCACATCACCCGGCTTCAAAAAAATTCACTTGCGCAAGCAGGGTGATGATTCTGTCTATGCGGTGCAACTCAACAGTTTTGAATTTGCCACCGGCAACAACGACTGGCTGAAAAAAGATTTGCTGGCGTTCAAAGATGCCCAGCAAATTACTGCTGCTGATTTTGCTTTGCGGAAAAACAATAACAATTGGGAATTTGTTAATGGCAGTGAAAAGGTTGATTCTGTTAAAGCTAATGAATTGGCCAATGCCTTTGCAAATCTGCAAATTATGGAGTTAGCCAATGAGATGCCGGCTGGTGATAAGAAAACCTTTACTCTTAATCCCGGTGGTTATCAGTACGAACTGGTGTCAGCCAATAACAATTACTTTGTCACGCGCAGCGACAAAAATTCCGTATTCAAACTTAGTCAGTATGAATACGATAAAATTGTGAAGCCCACCAAATTGGATCTCACAGCTAAAGCTGATGCAATAACAACGGGTAATCCAATTAATAATGTTATAGAACAGGCAACACAAGGCTTGTTGAATTCTGCTTCGACAAAATAATTGCAGTGGTTTATAAAAAAGCCCGGTTTTTACCGGGCTTTTTTAGATGATTTTTCCGGGCTGTGATTACCACTTCAAATCGGTTTTCAACTTCAGCTCTAAAGCTGCCGCCATGCGATTATTGGTTTTGGTATTAGGATGATAATCGCAACCCAAACCATCCGCCGATTCTATTTTTCCCAAATCCAATACTTTTACTTGCGAGCTTACAAAAGAGTTTAAAACCGATTGTTGCGAGTCTCTCGCTGCGCCACCCAACATTGGGCTGATAATTAAATAAATCGGTTTGCCTGAATAATCATTTTGAACACGATTGATCAAATTCATCATTTCCTGACGATATTCATCGCCAACCGAACCTTCCCAATAATCATTGGTACCTATGTTGATCAGGATCGCATCCGGATTATAAGAAGATGCATCCCAAACACTGTTTGGATCATCTGCCAGTGTTCGTTGATAGCGCGTTAAAATATTGGGATTCACCGGTGTTTTTTCTGCATAGGAACGCCATGCGCCAATACCTGACCAAGCAATTGCGTGCAGATCGGCTCCAAGATTTTTTGCAGCAACCGCGGCATAACTTAATTGTTGATTGCTGGTTTCCATAGCGTAATGACAATTCTGATCAGGCCCTTCTACACCGTAACCTGCGGTAATGGAATCACCAATGACTAACAGTTTTTTTGTTGGCTCTGTTGGTGCAGGGAGTAATTCATCAACAATCGGATCACTCATAATTCGGGTAACAATTTCAAAGGATTCAATAATACGTGTAAGTCGAATGTGATGTGTACCGGGCTTTAAATCCGAGGCTAGACTATAAACGGATTCTCCTGCTTCAACCCACAGATCTTTTTTAACTCCGTCAACATCCACTTCAAAACGAACGCGTCTAGTACTGGCTAATTTTATTTTAGCCTCAGTTCCATTAAACC
>CAZICR010000321.1:3072-4266 GCA_964537795.1 uncultured Cellvibrionaceae bacterium
CATTTCTTTTACAACCCCGAGCGCGTCGGTGTTGAGGCAGCAGCGGCAGTTAAGCTTGTTAACAAGGCAAACATCAGCAAGCCCAAACAAAAGAAAACCCTGATAGCTGACGTGGACTATCACATCGAGTACGGCGGTATTCGTGAAAGGGAATTGTGGCAGCGACAATTGATTGATTACGAGAGCGATGGCCAGCGGTTTTTTGCCGTAGCTGATTTGGATACATTTCCGTTTGAAACCATCGATGCTGAAGGTTTTTATAAAAAGTTGGATGAAGGCTTTAGTTATTATCCTGTCTACACACGAGCACCTTTTAATTATTGGGAAGAAACTCCTCCACAACCAAAAGGCAAGAAGAAAAAGGATTCTCATAAAAAGCGTTTGGTTTTTATCAAAGATTTTAATGATTTTTCCTGCGAAACTATCCTGGGTGCAGAATTCCCTGAAGATAAATATCTCTATCGCGCTGCTGTTGGCGAAAACCTGTTTGTGGTTGTTGACCAAACTTTATATAAAATTGTGGGCACTCTTTTTGAAAAAATCTGCGATGTCGATTTTCATTCTTCCAATCTTCTTGCGCTCAATGAAAACGAGGTTCTGCTAATTTATTCAAATTACGAAAATTCCCGCATTCTGCTGATTGATTGTGCTATCAAATCCATTCACGAAATCAGCAGGGGCGTTGATCCTGTTGATACGTTTGTTATTAATCAGGATGAAATTGGATTTATCGCCACTGAAAAATCACCACACCCGCAAGCGGATTATATTTTCCAACAAAAAGCTTTTCTTTGCCGACTGAATCTTAGATCACAGACTATCAGAAGGGCAGCACTGGAAGGTTTACACCACGAATACAAGTGGGATTTGGCGTTACTGAAATCCCAACCCTCTAATAAAATTACCGTGAAATCTTTCGAAGGTTTTATCACAGTCGAAAAGGGCCATGCCGATTGGTTAGTTTTAAATTACATCAGTAACCAAACTGGCAAGCACGACCTGGCTTGGTTGTGGAATACAACTACTGATGAAATTTTAAAAATCCAGGAAAAAGATTTACCGCGAATCGAACCGGTAATTTCCTACATTCCGGCAATTGATCGCTATGTCGCCGACGAATCCTGTCGAATTTATTTGTTAGTTGAGTTTGAGGAGATTCAAAAGCGGGAGAAGTTTTGGTTGGAGTGGGTTTAG
>CAZICR010000322.1:0-4263 GCA_964537795.1 uncultured Cellvibrionaceae bacterium
GGCGGGATTTAAATTAATTAGCCTGCAAAAATAATCAGTTCTGCACACGCAAAAACCAGTCTGCGGAATTATTGAACAAGCCCCTGATTATCTTGAGGTTTTATTCCCCTTAAGACATGAAAAAGGGTTGACCGAGCCTTTTTGCCTCTATATGATGCGCACCACTTCCGAATAGGAAGTCGTGAATCCGCCTTAGCTCAGTCGGTAGAGCAACGGACTGTTAATCCGTGGGTCGCTGGTTCGAGCCCAGCAGGCGGAGCCAAATATGAGAGGCTGCATAAACAATGCAGCCTTTTTTATGCCTGTCATTTCACTGGCTTAAATGCCAGCATTCCGGAGTTAACACCATGTTTAAAGTCAATGAATATTTCAATGGTGCTGTTAAATCCATTGCCTTCGAAACCGAAACCCTGCCCGCCACCATTGGCGTGATGGCCAAAGGCGACTACGAGTTCGGCACCGCCCAGCGTGAGTATATGACTGTTGTAAGCGGCAGTTTGACTGTTGTATTGCCCGGCGAAACCCAATCCAAAACCTTCAAAGCAGGCGAGACTTTCATTGTTGAAGCCAACCAACGCTTTAAAGTCAGCGCTCCGGTTGAAACTTCTTACCTCTGCAAGTACGAATAATCGTTTTGTTTGGTGGGCATTGCCCACCTACTCCTTCAAACCAATCTATTGGCAATAAGAAAATTTTTCTGCTGGATCATCAAAAAAATGATGTAAATTTTCCAGCAAACAAATATCAGTCGATAAAACCGAATGCGCAAGATCTTGTCGCAAAATCAATTGTGAAGTTTTCCATTGTTGGTGCATTGCAGTTGCCCAACTTGATGGCGTTACAGGGTCTGCTTTACCGGATAAAATTAGCACTGGTATTTCAGGTTGGTGCATATTCAAATACCGGCTTATAGATAATTGATGGCAAAGTTGGTATTGCCATTGATCCTTTGTGTATTCCGCCATCAATGGGAATTCAATCAGTGCCTGCAAATAATCTTGTTCTGACCCCATTCTATTGTCCGCACAATCTACCGCTGTAAATGCAAGGCTATTAAATTGGCTGTTTAAATTGCGATTCAAGTAAGGTTCAATTAACTTTTTGATGTGTTCTTCTTGATGTAGCCCTGTTTGATCATTTACTGCGTGAATAGCCTGGGCTACATCCGGCCAATCGCGTGGATCATAAATAGCAGCAAAAATTGCAGAAACGAAACGATGATCGTTGACAATAAAATAAATTGGCGGCTCTCCATCCCAGCGTTTAATTGTCACGCTAACAGGATTGGATTTTAATTTTTGCAAGGCAGTCAATAGTTCTTCTTTTAATTGCCCCGAATTTTTCACAAGCCGCTTACAATCTACTTGCTGGATACAACCTTCAAAGAAGCCTGACATTGCAGAATCCAATACTTGCGGCCAAGTTTGCACACCACCATACCCAGCAGGATAAAGCGAATCCAACACCATTGATTTTAAACCTGATGCTGGATCCACTTTTAATTGTTGTTCTATTTCTAACGCCAATCGTGTGCCATAGGAAACACCGAGAATATTCCATTCCGGATAGTTCAATTGTCGCATTAGATTAATTAAATCACGCGCCGAATCCTGAGTGCTAAAATTTTTTAACGATAGTGCCGAGTAGTGTTTTTCCAATGAACCAAAACAATTCATCATAGACTGGTTATTGATTTGTAATTCATCTGCCAGCGATATATTTTCTTTCCATAATTTTGCTTGTTGGCCATTATCGGAACAATTTAATTTCGGCAAACTTAATCCCGTACCACGGGGATCCATCAAAATTAAATCGCGGTTAAGCCCGGCAACCGTCAGCCAATTCATCCATTTATTGATACCCTCTTGATCAAGCGCAGCACCAAGCCCCGGACCACCTTGTAAATAAATAACTGGGTCTTGTCGATGATCAATCGAGTCATCTTTAATAATCACTACCGGTAAATAAAATTCGCCTGTTGATTGTGGTGTTTTTAAATGAAAGCATTTCACTGCTTTTTTCCAATCCACTTTAAACCAACAGTGTTTTTGAATTAACTGATAGGCATCCTGCTTTTTAGACAATTCTTGACCCAAAACCTCTTGAAAAACAATTTTTTGATAGCCCCAGTAAGCTACCAACGCCAAACAAAACAATCCTATTAGAATATAAATTTGCGCCCAGGTTAATTTCATACCGAAATCACCGGCCAGGACAAATTCCAGGGTTCCGCATAATCTGGCATTGCTTGTATAAAACACTCCTGTCGAAATAAATTACCTTCTTTTGGCAAATGACTGAATCGATACTCTTTTCCAAAAAGAGAAAAGGCAATTGCATAAGCATGTAAATAACAACGATCGAATTCGCTAGCATCTTGTGCAGAGTACAAAGGATCGCCTGCAATTGCAGACCCCAAACTTTTCATAGCCACCCTGATTTGATGAGTTTTTCCGGTTCTGGGTTTTACAACAAACAATCGTCGATACGGCGCTATGGATTGACTAAAAAATTGTGTTACTGCCGGATTAGTTTTGGCTTTGGTCAGTTTCCAGCTGCCACGTCGCGAAGCTTCCATGTCACCTATCACACTGCCCTGCTTTTTTGACGGAGTTTTGTTACTGATTGCCAAATAATATTTTTCGACTTGCCGATCTTTAAATGCCTTACATAACTCATGATTCGCTGCTTCATGAGCTGCAACAACCAATAAACCTGAAGTCACTTTGTCCAGACGATGCACAGGAAAAAGTGTGTCGATTCCCTCTTGATTGGCTTGTTGTTTTATCGACTCAAACACACCCATTTCACCGGATTCACTATGAAAGCTAGCCCCGGGGTGCTTATAGACCAGCCAAAAATCAGGATGTTTTTCCAGAATATCGAACATAATTATTAATGCTGATTTTTCAGCCTGCCGGTAGTAATTGAGTTGAGCGACAGTATAATCGCGGTTTCGATGAGAGGATATTTATGACTGATAATAATCTTCAACTCACAGATTATCGCGCGCAGCATAAAAAGCGTCTTTCTTATATGCCTTGGCTGTATCACAGCCTTAAGCCTGAACATAAAGAATGGGCCGAAAAATGGCAAATGGAAATCCAGAATCATCTGCGCAGGATGGAAACCGTTGTAATCGGTAAAGACTGTTTTATTGCACCGGAAGCGCAACTTTTTGCTGAGCCCGGGCGTCCTATTCTGCTAGGTGATAACAGTTTTATTGCCGCTGATTGTGTCATTCATGGACCGGTTGAAATAGGGCAACATGTTTCTATTAATCATCACGTCACATTGGATGGAGGCCGCAAGGGAATTCGCATTGGCAGTTATTCACGTATTGCTGCTTATACATCGGCATATGCTTTCAATCATGGGATGGAAGCGGAAAAATTGATTCAGGAACAACCCATTACTTCACTCGGAATAGAGATCGGTGAAGATGTTTGGATAGGCACAAACGTCGGAATAGTTGATGGTGTTAAGATAGGCGACAAATCGATTATTGGTATGGGATCAGTTGTGACGAAATCCGTTACCAGTGGTTTAAAAGTCGCAGGAAACCCTGCAAAAGAAATTGGTTACAGAGTAAAAAATTTGTAATTATCCGGAGCTTGTTATGAGTAAAAAAATATTGTCGCCCGTACAGTCTATTATTTTTTCGATGATGGTTTTCAGCGCCTATCTTTGTGCAGATGACTCACAGCTTAAAGCAGTGGTTATAGAAGACTTGGGCTGGATGGATAAAAATAAAATGCAACAACAGGAGGATCAAATCAACAGTCTTGCAAAATCAAAAATGGGTTTATCAGTTCACAGAAATTGGGATGACATTGCACTACTTCAACAAATTATTGATCGCAAACTGGTTGCAGCTAAGGATTCATCAACACAAGAAGCCATGGGTGTAGTGTTGGGTAATGTCATGCAAGCGGATTTTCCTGCACATTTACAATGGAAAATTTATAAAGACAAATTGGGAAGATCCAGAGCACTTTGCATAAAAGGCACAGAAGAATGTTTATTTCCAGTGACTATGCTATCACGCCGTATGCGCTTGGAAATGACCATAAAAGTTTCTGAAGTTTACGACAACGCGATTGCTCAAGCAGCCAGTCAATTACCCAAAATGCCTTATGGGGATGAGTTGTTACATAGTTTGAAACGATGAGAAATTTTGCTGGTTCCTCCCTTTGAAAAAGGGGGGCTAGGGGGGATTTAAAATCTCAGAAAATTTGACCATTTTAAATCCCTCCCCCGCCT
>CAZICR010000323.1:0-4255 GCA_964537795.1 uncultured Cellvibrionaceae bacterium
TATTTCCAAAGCGCAAAAGAGCGGATGGTCCTGGCGAATTCCATTACAAAATGCAATCGGTCACGGCTATGTGTATTCCAGCAAGTTTTGTACTGATGCTGATGCAAAATCCACATTAATGAAACAGTTGGATCAAAAACGCATTAATGATCCAAATGTGGTTCATTTCAGTTGTGGTCGCCGCGAAAAATTTTGGCAACACAACTGTTTGGCGGTGGGTTTGTCGGCTGGATTTGTTGAGCCTCTGGAGTCAACCGCTATTCATTTGATTGCGCGCGGTATGGAATTATTTTTGCGTTACTTTCCTGATCGGGATTGTGATGGCAGTTTGCAACGCGAATACAATCGCCGTATGCATAATGATTATGAAGAAGTTCGCGATTTTGTGTTGTTGCATTACTGCACCAGTCAGCGCACCGACACGCCATTCTGGCGTGCAGTAAAAGAAATTCAGTTACCCGACAGTTTACGTGAGCGCATCGAATTATTTACAGCACAAGGCAAGTTACGTGAAGGTTCCGAAGAATTATTTCGCAATACCAGTTGGCAGTCTGTTTTTGAAGGGATGGGCATAAGGCCCAGAAAATATTCCCCTCTTGTCGACAATCTCGACCCTGAACGTTTGCGTCAGGATCTCAACAACACTCGTTCCGCTATCCTCAACATGGTGAAAACCTTACCTACACATGATGAGTATTTACAGCGGGTGCATGAAGAAAAGAATAAACCTGTTTGATATTTCCTCTATATTCTTGATTTGCTACGGGAATGACACTGTTCAAGATAAAAAGCTATAATTCACTTTTTGTTCTGCATACCCGAGTTCATCATGCATTTTATCGTAAAAGTTTTCCCTGAAATTATTATCAAAAGCCAACCGGTACGCCAGCGTTTCATCAAACAATTGCGCGATAATTTACGCAAAATGCTGACCAGTCTTGGTGTGAAAGTACAAGTACAACGCGATTGGGAAAAAATTGAAATCACTTCGGAAATTACCGATAAGCAACTTATTGCCCAGGTATCGGATTTGTTATCGCGTACCCCCGGCATAGCCAATTTCTATTTGGTTCAAGCCTATCCCTTGGGTGATTTGCACGATATTTATGAAAAAACCTTGCTGCATTGGGGTGACCGACTCGCTGGAAAAAGTTTTTGTGTGCGGGTTAAACGTCATGGCAAACATACATTCAGTTCAGTTGATATTGAACAATTTGTCGGGGGGACTTTATTGCACAATACCCAAGCACGCTGCGTCGATTTGCATAAGCCGGAAATTTTGGTTCCCCTGGAAGTAAAAGACCATCGTCTGTTTGTGATTGCTGAAAAAACCCAGGGAATTGGCGGCTATCCATTGGGTACACAGGAAGGGGTTTTGTCATTAATTTCTGGTGGTTTTGATTCAACTGTTTCCAGTTATCTTTGTATGAAGCGTGGATTGCGTACCAATTATTGTTTTTTTAATTTGGGTGGTCGTGCACACGAAATTGGTGTGAAAGAAGTTTCTTATTATCTATGGAATAAATTTGGTTCATCACATCGCGTAAAATTCGTCACCATTCCATTTGATGAGGTTGTGAAAGAAATTTTAGAAAAGGTTGATAACAGTTATATGGGTGTTGTTTTAAAGCGTATGATGTTGCGTGCCGCGACTAAAGTCGCTGAAAGTTTGGAGTTGGCTGCATTGGTCACCGGAGAAAGTGTTGCACAGGTATCGAGTCAAACCTTATTAAATTTAAATGCCATTGATCGTGTTACTGACATGTTGGTGTTGCGCCCTCTGTCCACTATGGATAAGGGTGAAATAATTGATATTTCTCGCAAAATTGGCACTGAAACTTTTGCAGCTCAGATGCCGGAATATTGCGGTGTGATTTCAGTTAATCCCACCACCCGTGCAAAACTTTGGCGAGTTGAACAAGAAGAAGCCAATTTTGATATGAGTGTGCTTGAGCGTGCGTTGGAACAAAAGCATTCGCAAAATATTGACGAATTGATTCAGGATCTTGATGCAGATTTATCGGTACCTTTGGTGCAGGATTTGCCGGTCAATTCAATTGCCATTGATATTCGTCATCCTGATGAAGAAGAAAACAGTCCTTTGCAGATTATTACTCCGCTATTGAAAATTCCTTTCTACCACCTCAATAAAAAATTTCCTGAGCTGGATCAACAGCAGACTTATTATTTATATTGTCAAAAAGGTGTAATGAGCCAATTACACGCCGCCAATTTAAAAGATGCTGGTTTTAGCAATGTAGGTGTCTATAGGCCGGAACCGAAAAGCGCTTGCGCATTATAAACATGTCTCTGAAAACATTCGCCAGATATTTTACTTCCGGATTAGCGATCGCTTTTTTGATGAGTTGCCAATCAATAGAGCTGGTTGGTATAGAAGACAAAATAACAGCGCAGGGATTTGATTTATATGTTCAAAAAAATAATTTGCAGTCTGCAAAAAAGCTACATATCTATATTGAAGGTGATGGCCGCCCTTGGATATATGATCGAATCGCCCTTGATCCGGGGCCTTTTAATCCAGTGGTGTTATCTTTGATGCAACAGGATCAAGCCCCAACATTTTATTTGGGGCGACCTTGTTATTTTCAGTCAAAAGTGGGTTTGTCTGATCAATGCACTCCCGATTTATGGACGCGTGCGCGCTATTCAAAAAAAATCGTAGATATTCTGATTGAGTCGCTCAATTCCCAATCAGATTTAGCCAGATACGAAGAGTGGGTTTTAATTGGCCACAGCGGTGGCGGCACACTCGCTTATTTGATGGCTCAGGAATTACCGCAAGTCAAAACTGTGGTCGCTATTTCCAGCAATTTGGATTTGCGTGCCTGGGTAAGTCACCATCAATACACACCACTTGACTGGTCTCTGGATCCTGCCAGTTTGACAAATAAAAAATCCATCCGGATGTTTTATTTGTCAGGAGGAAAAGATAAAAATGTTCCTCTTGAATTGAATAAAAGGTTTTTGGAGCAAATCAACGCAAAAATTATTTACCGTGCAGATTACAATCACGTTTGTTGCTGGAAAAAGGAATGGATAGAAATTTTGCAAATCATTTCAACTGACAATTAATTTTTATACAAATAACGGCATCTTCTGCATGACGGCTTCAGTAAATGCCAGAGCTGCCGGACCCAGCATGGATTTTTTTAAACGTACAATCGAAATTGAATACTCGGGCATGCGATCCCGACCTTCCCAGCTGTCCATGTTAAGTACCTCTAACTCACCCGTTTTGATCTGCTCTTCAACCAAATGTAAAGGCATGCTGCCCCAGCCCAGACCGGCACGCAAAAAACGCAGTTTGGTTTCCAAATCAGTCACATACCAGGTGTCCAGGGAGTGAACGCCAAAATCCGGGTCATGGTTTGTCTTTGGTCGGGTCCATACAATTTGCAGATGGCCTCGCAAATGATCGATATTCACTGATTTCAACAGGGTGAGCGCGTGTCCTTTGGCTGCGACAGCAACTAACCTATGTTTTACCAAATGACGTGACACAAATTCATTTCCCAGTTGCATGATTTCCGCGACCACTCCTACCTGAACCACTCCACTGCGTATAGCTTCCAAATCATCACCAAAGGGTTTTTGGGTTAGTCGGACTTTTACGGACGGATATTGTTTGTGCATTTCAACCAGCGCTGCAATCACCGGGCGCATATCAGCAAATTCATTGACTACCAACGACAATTCTGCCTCCACTCCATGGGCAAAATCGTGTGCATGTAAATGAAAGTCTTCCAAATCTTCAAGCAATCGACGAACTCGCGGCAATAGCGCTCGCCCGGCCTGAGTTAATTTGGGTCGGTAGTGCGCGCGGTCGAACAACACCAATCCGGTTTGCTCTTCCAGATTGCGAATTGCGTAGGTTATGGCTGACTGGGCGCGTTGCAGCTTGCGCGCGGCCGCTGCAAAACCACCGGCTTCAACCACCTCAATAAATACCAACATTTGATCGAGAGAATAGTTAAGTACTCGTTTATCCATATAGCCCTCCAATAATTTTGGCAACACTATCATATAAATAGATCATCTATATCGAATATTACCCATTTTTATTCAATAAATTTGATGGAATTATGGCGTCTCACCCACTATTGGAGGTTTTATATGAGTAATCCATCACCATCCCTAGCCATGAAGATCAGCCTTTGGGCCTCTCAAATCCTTCTGGCGCTTGTTTATGTGCCCGCAGGTTTTATGAAATTGATGTCGCCTGTCGAGCAAGTCG
>CAZICR010000324.1:0-4234 GCA_964537795.1 uncultured Cellvibrionaceae bacterium
GCATGTCGGAGTATCATCCTTAAGCCGTTTGGATTCCGTTTATTATTTTCGCGGTCTACATACAGGCTTTAATCCGCAGGTGTTGTTGATGCTAAATGGTGTGCCTATCCAAAATGCTGTTCAAGGTGGGCGCCCCACTTTATTTCGATTGCCGGTGGCCGGCATTGATCGCGTTGAAGTGATTCGTGGTCCAGGGTCTGCGGTTTATGGTGCTGATGCTTATGCGGGTGTAATTAATGTGATCACCAAAGACATCTCTGCTATGAATAACGAATCACTGAGTGTTGATTTGGGATCGTTTAATAGTCAGAACTATCATTTTAGTGGTGCGACACAATCGAATGAAATTGATATTTCTCTGGTAATGACCTATCAAAAAACTGATGGTGATAGTGAGCGTCGTATTGCACAGGATCTGCAATCAATCCTCGATCAAATGTTGGGTACAAATGCATCGCTGGCTCCAGGTTCTTTATCAACAGAATATGACGTTCTGGATACGCATTTGACTTTTCAAACGCCGAGTTGGCATCTGAGTTTGTGGCATTGGACAATGGATTCCGGTGTTGGTGCAGGCGGGGCCCAGGCTCTGGATCCCGAGGGGCAACAACAGGGCGACATTTTCAGGATTGATATGGGGCATGAATTTCAGAATTTACCTTCTGATTGGCAATCACAAATCAGAGCCAGTTTTTTTAAATATAAAGAGAGGGTTGAGTTTTTTTTATTTCCATCTGGTGCGTTGTTACCCATTGGTACTGATGGCAATATCAATTTTGCACAACCCAATGGCATGGTAAGTTTTACTGATGGTCTTATCGGTAATCCGGCGGGCAGTGCGGTAGATAGGCAACTGGAATGGGTCAATCTGTATCAGGGTATTGAGAGTCATAGATTTCGTTTCGCATTAGGGCTGAGATATCTATCAGTTGATACCAAAGAAACAAAAAATTTTGGCCCCGGCGTTTTGGATTATTCGCCTTTGCCTCCAGAAATGCCCGGCAATTTGGTTGACCTTAACGATACACCTTACATTTTTTTTGAAGATAATTCGCGACGAGTCAATTACATTTCCTTGCAGGATGAATGGCAGTTAACGCGCAATGTTAATTTAACAGCGGGCCTTCGTTACGATGACTATTCTGATTTCGGGCATACGACCAATCCACGTTTGGCTTTGATCTGGACAACATCTGATTCACTAGTCACTAAGTTGATGATAGGCAGTGCATTTCGTGCACCTTCATTTATAGAACTTTATGGACAAAACAATCCGGTTTCTTTAGGTAATGAACAGCTAAAACCTGAAACTATTGATACGTTTGAATTGTCCTTTAATTGGCAGGCGACAAATAATCTACAAACTATTTTGACTCTATTTGATTACACCGCAAAAGATATGGTGGTGTTTGAAGATGATATCAATAACATCAGCAACACGGCACAAAACAGTTTGACTCAGGATGCACAAGGTTTTGAATGGGAATTAAATTGGCAATTGGATGACTCCTGGCGTTTGCAAGGTAGTTATTCGTATCACAATGCCAGAAACAAACAAAATCATACTGACGTAGCTGATGTACCGCGTAGGCTGGGAAAATTGAATGTGAGTTATCAAGCCACTTCCGATTGGCATTTAACATCACAGTTATTTTGGGTGAGTGATCGAAAACGCCGGGCAACTGATGCTCGCGATGAAATTGATGATTACGCTCTCTGGAATGTGAGTTTTCAGAGAACCAACATTGTGAAAAATGTAGATTTCAATCTCACACTGCGCAATTTGCTGGATAAGGATATTCGTGAACCCAGCAGCGGTGAAATTGCGGAAGATTATCCTATGGAATCACGCGGTGTCTGGACCGGCTTGGATTTTTCTTTTTAGTAAATTTTCAATCACATCTTCTACAGCTTGTGGATGACCTATGTGATAACCCTGAACATAATCCACGCCCATTTTTATCAACAACTGAAGAATCGCTTCGTTTTCTACATATTCTGCAATGGCTTTTTTACCTATGGCCTGAATAACTTGCACCATGGATTTTACCAATGTCTGGTCAACCGGGTCTTGATCCAGATTTTTAATAAATGACCCGTCAACTTTGATGTAATCCGCAGGCAAGGATTTTAAATAAGCAAAGCTGCTGAAGCCGGAACCAAAATCATCCACAGAAAAGCTGCAGCCAAGTTGATGTAATTGTTTGATTACGCTTTGTGTAATTTGCAAATTGAACAGGCTGGCACTTTCGGTTAATTCAAAGGTAATCCGGTTGGGATTTACTTTGGTGAGATTAAGATTTTCAATAATATGCGGCACCAGATTTTCATCTTTAAATGCTTGCGCCGATAAATTGATGGCCAGATTGGTGAGTTCCGGGTGATCTTTCAGTGCGCGCGTGGCCAATTTGATCACCCATCTGTCCAGTAGATACATTTCCCCCGCGGCTTCGAGTGCTGGAATAAATTCGGCGGGGCTCACAATGGTGCCATCCTTTTCACGAAGACGTACCAGTGCTTCAAAATGCGAAATCCGGTTTTTCTGAATATCAAAAATCGGTTGAAAGAAAAGTACCATGCGATTTTCGCGAATGGCGGTGCGAATTTTCTGTGAAATATTGATGCGATGTTTTAGTTCGGCGCTTTCATTGTCGCTGGGGTTATAAAAGTGAATCAGGTTGCGTCCGCGGCCTTTGGCAACATACAGGGCAATATCGGCACGCATAAAATATTCATCTGCCTGATGGGCTGTACCATCAATCAGGGCGACGCCGATGCTGCAGCCCATGTTGATCCTTTGTTCGTTAATAAAAAAGCTGAAATCGCTAATAATTTTTTGCACGGTCTGGGAAATTTGCAGGCTTTTCTGCGGCGTGATGTTATTCAGGAAAACAGCAAATTCATCGCCACCCAAACGACAAAGCACATCAGTCTTGCGGATTTTTTTCAGCAATAACTGTGACATTTCTTTCAGAACCTCATCGCCTTTTTGATGGCCGAAAGTGTCATTGATAATTTTGAAGTGATCCAGATCTATATAAACCAAGGCGTGTTGTTTTTTACCATTTTGTGTTTCTATAAAAGTTTCCTGGAGTAATTGTTCAGCGTAATGACGATTGAATAAACCGGTCAATGAATCGTGCGTAGCTAAAAAATTTAATTGTTCCTGGGATTTACGCTGTTCGGTAATGTCATCCAAACAAAGTGAGTAGCGGGTGATCTTTGTATCTTGTTGGGATGCGTTGAGTTTCAATTGCATCCAGATCAAATGGCCATTCTTCGCTTGCAAACCCAGTTCAAAATCAATAATAGGGTCGCGGGTTTGATTAAATCGGATTATTTCAGTTTCCAGTTTGTGAAAAAGCTCTACGTAATCTTTGGCGATAAAGTTGGCAAGAGGTTTATTCAGGGTTTGTTCCAGAGAAAACCCGGTCAGCTTTTGCCAAACGGGATTAATAAAACTGATATTGAGTTTTTCATCCAATTCCATAACGACAGATTGCAAATCGTCCAGTAATTGATGATGGCTCTGGTAAAGATTGCGAAATGCCTGCTCACTTTCTTTCAGTGATTGCACCTGATTGGCAAATTGTTCGGTACTCACTAGGTAATCATCGCGGTGTATGGCGATATCGCAGACTTTGCGTAGCTGCTCGGCGCGAAAGGGTTTGGGTAAAAAATCGGTAGCGCCCAAAAACATCAGGTCTTCAGCTTCTTCGGCATTGGCATGGGCTGTCATGACGACTACAGGTTGATCGGGATGCTGTCTGAGAATCTCCCCAAGAATTTCCCGGCCGGAAAGGCTGGGTAGCATTATGTCCAGGAGTACCAGATGATGGCGTGTTTGCATCCAGGCCAATAAACCTTTTTTGCCATCGTAAGCCAATTCAATGTCGAACGAATTGGACAAGACCCTTTCTATCAGATGCGCTGTATCTTCAGAATCTTCAATCACCAGCAACCGGGGTTTGGAGTTGAGGTTGATATGGGGGTTGGTTAATGACTCTATAACCGGGATCAGTTTGTCAGTTGCACTGGCAGGCAAAAGCCTGTTGATGCCATATTCGCGGGCGGTTACCTCAGCAATTCGCTCGCACCAAGTCTGTGCAATCATCAGTATAGGTAGGTTGGCCTTGCAATTAAGTATGTCACTGCGTATCAAACGCGACAGGCGCCAACCATCCATACCCGGTAATTCAATATCTGTAATCAGCAGATCCACCGCTTGATAATT
>CAZICR010000325.1:0-4225 GCA_964537795.1 uncultured Cellvibrionaceae bacterium
GCCAAAACCTAGGGAAAAACCGCTTGAAGACGCTAAAGCATTAATTGCAGAGCAGCAATATCAGGACGCTTTGCCTTTATTGCGACAAGCTTATGATGAGTCAAAAGGATTGGCAGCTATAGCCTGCTTAATAGCGCAATGCCATATCGAAATGAATCGGTTGGACAATGCCGAAGCAATTTTAGCGGGTGTTAAGCTGGCGGATCAGGATGCTTTTTATGAACAATTGCAAGCGCAAATCCTACTTAAAAAGGCAGCAGCCAAAACACCGGAGTTAGCAGCGTTGGAAGCAGCATATACAGATAAGCCTGATGACCTCAACATACGTTATTCATTGGCCTTACAGTTGAATAATGAGTCGCAGCATCGCGAGGCACTAACTCACTTGTTGGATATTCTGAGACTGGATCGTAATTTTGCGGAAGGTGCAGTTCGTAAAAGTTTTAATGACATAGTGGCCGCATTGGGAAAAGGTGATGTATTGGCAATTGAATTCCAACGAAAATTATTTACTTTGCTTTACTAGACCTTGACTTCGCCATTTCCAAGTCAGCAGGTAAACTTGATCTATTAACGAGTATTTAGGTTATTGGATGTCCAGATTAAGTTTCTCTTATATTTTTTGCCTGCTGTTATTGTTGTCGGCTTGTAACAGAACCGACAACGAAGAGTTGGAAATTCCGAAATTTGTTTCGCGACAAGGGCATGACTTTAGTTTACATAACGGCTTCGCAACCTTGACTGTTTCTCCTCAGAAAGGTGGCCGTGTTATTGGTCTGAAAGCAAATGATGTGGAGCTTTTAGCGCTTGAGCCTAAGGATGCTGAAAAAGTTAATTCATATGGCTCTGTATTGTGGAGCAGTCCTCAGTCGGAATGGAATTGGCCTCCACTAGCGTCGTTAAATACCAGTCCTTACTCAGTTGGCTGTGACTCCAACAAAACTGCCATAGTATTAACCAGTGAAATAGAACCTAAAACAGGTTATCAATTTATTAAATACTATTCTCTGGGTGATAAACCTGAAACGTTTAAAATGCGTTATAAAATTATTAATCATTCTGATCAAGCCAAGGATGTTGCTGTGATAGAAAATACACGTGTTAATCCGGTGGGTCTGGTTTTTTTCCCAAAAGGTGACACAGAGGCTAACAGCGGTATATTTTATCCATTGGAAATACAAATTCTTGATGGAATTGTGTGGCACAGGTTCGCACCTGAAAAAATTGGTCAGGATCATCACAAGCTGATGATGGATGGAAAAGAAGGTTGGCTGGCTTACCAAAAGCGATCCTATTTACTGGTTAAACGCTTTCAGGATGTATTGGCAAATCAATCCCCCGAAACTGAAAGGGAGATAGAGATTTTTGGGCACACTAGTCGTTCGTTTGCTGAAATTAAACACCAGAGTGCCCTGCATTATTTAAAACCTGGTGAGTCATTTGAATGGGAAGTTGAGTGGCAGGTTAAAAAATTGCCTGAGGAAACCAACATTCAATTTGGCAGTACCGACCTACTCAAGATTGCACGTGAACTGTAATAGTTAACGGCGATTTTTTTTGGTTTTTAATTTTCTTTCCCGATCGCGTTCTTCTTTTTCTTTAGTTTTTTTAAGGTCTTCCTCTTTTGCAGTATTGATTTCGACGACGACCATATCCGGTGTTTCCCAACTGATTGCCCCCAACAAACCTGCACGAATTTCATTAATTAGAATAGTGGATGCTTTTTGTAGATCTATGCGTCCGCCTTTGGTTGAGCATCCTCGTTGCCTTCCTATAGCTTCAATGATTTCCTGATCATTGTCAGGCAAGTCATCCAGTTGGTAGCGATTTTTTATTCTATCCGGATAATTTTTATATAAAAAATCGGCAGCAAAAAATGCAATGTCAATATATTCAAAAACCGTTTCTTTAATTGCCCCGGTTATTGCCAAACGATAGCCGCATGAAGGTGGAGTTAATTTTGGCCATAAAAATCCCGGCGTATCCGTTAATAATATATTGTTATCCAATTTAATTTTTTGTTGTGATTTAGTGATGCCAGCTTCATTGCCGGTTTTGGCAATGGTACGGCCAGCAAGGGTATTGATAATGGTAGATTTTCCGACATTTGGAATACCCATAATCATAGCGCGGGCAGGGTGGATGCTACGTAATTTCTCAGGCACCATCGATTCACAAAGAGATAATAATGCCCGAATTTGTTCGGGCTTTTCCTGACTGACAGCAATCGCTTTTACACCGGAATCCTGTTCCATTTTGTCGATCCAGATTTGCGTAATAACAGGATCAGCCAAGTCAGCTTTGTTGAGCAATTTAATAAGTGGCGTATTACCTCGCAAACCAGGCACCAAAGGATTTTCACTGGAAAAAGGAATGCGGGCGTCAATCACTTCAATAATGACATCCACTTGTGGCATAACCTCTGCAATTTCCTTGCGGGCTTTGTGCATGTGACCGGGGAACCAATTAATCATTCAATACTATCCTGGGTTCATTTCAAGTTTGGAGGGAGTAGGTCAGTTTTTTCTTTTGTATCGAAGTGATGTAACACCCAATAGTCTTCTTCGTTTTCACCTTCACAGGTCACTATGCAGATTGCGGAAAGCATTTGGGAATACGCCGATTGATTAGGCGACTTGTCAAAAAGTGCTGCTTGTAATTTTGACCAAAGGTCAGATGGAAATTCGGTAAAAAAATGAAAGCTTAAATGCTGTTGTTTTTTCTGTTCATAAGCATCGACTTCGGGAAGACGAATGGACTTTACTTTTTGTAAAAAAAGGTTTTGATCAAAGCTTCGACAGTGTTCGGGAGCAATATGGAAACTGATACAAAACATAGCAATATCTCGCCTCGGATGGAGGCGGCATTATAGTCATTTATTCAGGTAGAATGCGCGTGTTTTGTCCAGGTAAGACTTTATGTCGACTCTTAAAACCAATCCTCTATTTAAACCTATAGCCTTGGGAATTTATGGCCTGTTTTTTCTGGTCGGATTAGTGTCCGCATTAATATTGCCGACCTTTAGTCTTTATTTACAAGATGAAATCGGTGCTCGTCCTTTGTTGGTGGGGTTGCCCTTTGCTGGAATGGCTTTGGCCAGCATTTTTTATAATCACTTTATCGGCAGCAGATCAGACCAGTTAAAAGATCGTCGCCCTTTGATTGGTTTTTTATGTGTACTGGGTGCATTTTCCTGTGTAGTGTTTGCTTTTTCCCGACACTACGGATTAGTGGCATTTGTTGCGATTTTTCTGTTTAGTTTGGCTATGGTGAGTTTTTCGCAAATGCTGGCTTACAGTTTGGATTACGCTAACCGCGATGTGCCCGAGGACAGGGTTCCTTTATTTAACGCCATAGTGCGGGCACAAATTGCATTTGCCTGGGTTGCCGGTCCACCCTTGGGGTTTGTGCTGGCAACTCAAATTGGTTTTACCAATACTTATACCATTGTTGCCGCATCCTATTTACTAATTGCTTTCACCAGTTATCATTTTTTGCCGTCTCTAACAGCAACACAAACATCCAGCGTAAAAAAATCAGATAGCAATTCAACTGGGTTGCCAAAAGAAACGAAAGTTGCGCTCATCTTTGCAGTCATAGGTTTTTCTTTATTATTTGGTGTTAACAATGCCTACTTGATCAGTTTTCCTTTACATTTAAAAAATAACTTATTGATTGATCCGCAATGGATTGGCCCAGTGATGGGATTGGCAGCAGGTTTGGAAATCCCCTTTATGTTATTGGCGGGCCATTTTGCCGCACGTATTTCGATTATCCGATTAATTTATTTAGCTGCATTTTCTGCTTTGTGTTTGTATGCGGGCGTGTATTTCGCAACCAGTTTGTGGCACTTTTTTGCATTACAAATTTTCAACGCAATTTTTATTGGTGTTCTGGCAGGTCTGGGTGTTTCAGTTATTCAACAATTAATGCCAAATCAATCAGGCGCTGCGTCATCGCTCTATACCAACACAACTCATATTGGTAATTTGTTCAGCAGTTTGGTAGTGGGAGTGGTAGCCGATTTTTTTGGATATCACAGTATATTTTTAGTGAATTTATTTTTTGTATTGATTGCGGTTTGGGCATTTTCGAGGGTGAAAAACTAAGAGCCTTACCCCACCCTAACCCTGCCAAGGGGAGGGCTAGGGTGGGGTAATGCTTTTTGAATTCACAACTTCTTCAACTCATCTTCCGTCATAGCCAATAATTTCAAGCGCAATTC
>CAZICR010000326.1:0-4215 GCA_964537795.1 uncultured Cellvibrionaceae bacterium
AGGCTTTGTGGCGAGTGCATTGTTAGTGCTTTACGGTTTGCGTACGGGTGCAGTGAATTTAATGCTCGCAGGCAATGTATTTTTTGCACTTTTCCTATACACCAAATTTTTTGATTGGTGGTGGGATTGGTTTCCTAAATATCTATTCTTTTTCGTGATTGGACTCACCGCGATTTTAGCGTTGATGGTATTTAACCGACTGCGCAAAGCACAACAAAATTCATTACAAAAAGCACAGCAACCAGGAGGCGAGATATGAACACACGCATAAATATTATCGCGGCTAAAAAATTACTCTGGTTAGCAGTAGGCTTGGTGCTATTGGTGAATGCATTTATTCTGGGCAAGGTCTACATGAATCGCTCAGAGGTAACCGCGCAACTGCAATTAAGTGAACGCGAATTGCAGTTTCCGCACAACTACGGTTTTAG
Source organism: uncultured Cellvibrionaceae bacterium (assembly GCA_964537795.1). Taxonomy (GTDB): domain Bacteria; phylum Pseudomonadota; class Gammaproteobacteria; order Pseudomonadales; family Cellvibrionaceae; genus Cellvibrio. Next base: position 432 of record CAZICR010000326.1, read on the forward strand.
CAAAGAAGATTCAAGCTTAAGTGTAGACCTGCACTGGACAACACCTGTCACTGAGCCAACTGACATGAACCTGAATGGCTGGCGCTGGCGTCACAATCGTCAGCTGCAATTAAATGATGCAAATTTTCTCAGTTTTCAATTTCCGGATTGCACACAGAAAACGCGCATGCAAGAACGTAGTGCCTGGGTTTTATTGGAATTCAACGGACAGAGTTATATAGATTATGTAGCACAAGTTGAGCGGTATCACGCATTGACCATGGGCTTAACGCCTGCACAAAATGCCGGAAAGTCAGAAAAAGAGTTAGTTGCAAAACGTAAAGACGCTACCGAATTTTTAACAGAAGCCAAAACAGAAAGCTCGCGTTTATTTGTTATAGATGCAGCTGCTGATCGGGGACTATTGGAAACAGCAGTGAGTAACCGTCAATCAACAGATAACAGCCAACTATTCATTGTGCCCGCCGAACTACGTGCGCTTTACTATCGCTGCAACAAAAGCGAAAAGCGTACAACAGAAGTCATTATCGATAAACTCGCCGTGGAATCGCTTAATATACCTAAACAATTTTCACAGCATTTTCCGAAAGATAGAAATGAAAAACGAAAAGCAAAATTTACAATGGAAGTATCCTATGGCCGGTTTTTTGAGCCTTGGGTGAGTGGATTTACTACCGAAAAAAAGCATGTTATGCCTTAAGGAAATAGCTGCAGTTTTTTGTAAATAAAAAACATATTAAAAATCAAAAATCCGTTTAAATTGGAGTCGAATTCCAATTTAAACGGATGTCGAGTAAAAAATTATTCAACCTTCCAATCACCCAAAATCTTTTCTCGTGAATAATCTTTAATTTCTTCGTCGCTCAATTGACGGCGTTTGTAATTAATTTGTGCGCCGGGGCCGCTGCTTTTGTATTCAAAGAAACGCGCGTCTTCAGGATAAAACGGAGTTTTGGTGCCGTCCCTTGCGGTGCCGTTCATGGAATACCAGCCATCGGGGGTGATGTGTTTGTCCATCCAGTTATTGATAAAGACGGCTTTACCTATGGCATTAGGGTCGGCATAGCGACCATCGGCAAATTGGGTGGTGGGATGCCAGGGGCGTCCGAGTGGAACTGAATTATCGGGAACAGAAGAGTCGCGGGTTAAACGGCAATTAATAAAAGTTAATCCATATTCCTGCGAGATTTGTGTTGAAGGCGCGACCAGATACCCATGCGGAAAATTGGGTTTGCCCCGTGCGAGTGTTTTAATTTCGGATTCGGTGAACAGAGCATTGCCGTTACCGAAAATAAAATCCACATTGCCCGCAATAAAGGTTTTATCAAACCAGCTGCGGCCACTGTTTACGAAAAGCGTGTCCTGATATCCCAACAAATTCACATCACGCACCAAGACTTTATCGCTGGGCGTATCCAAAAATAATGCTACAGCCTGTGAATTGGCAAGGCGTTTTGGATCTTCATTGGCCAGAGCATCGTTAGTTAAAAAATCGAAAGTGTTTTCTATCGTAATTTTCTCGATCCGGATATCGGTTGCTTTAATTGTCAGGGTCGCTGATCCGGGCGTGCCCCAGGTTTTTCCTTCAGCAATAGTTTGGCCTGCATAGGCATCGTAATAAATACGGGTGTTGTTTTTGTTTTCGCCGATTAATTGAATGTTGGATTTTGTGATGGTCAATTTTTCGTAATACTGTCCGGAACCAATCAAAATTCTGTAAGTTATTTGTGCGTTATCCGGAACCGCATCAAGCGCAGCTTGAATAGTATTGAAGGTATTTTTTTTGGAGGAAATGTTTTTGCTGACAACAAGATCGTAAGTTAATTTTTTTTGATGTATGCAGCCAGACACAGGCAATAATAAAAAGATAAAAAACAAAGTGAATAGTCGATTGGTTGACATGGCGTATTCCTCATGTGATGAATCACAATTTTTATCGCTATTCAGGCAGGAATCTATTCAGCGAAACTTGTCGAGGTATAATTTGATAAACCTCGACAAGTTTATGGCAACTGAAAGATGTTTAACTGCCAAACGATTCTTTGACGGTATTTAATACGCCTTTAGTGTAGAAGCTTTCAAGCCACTTGCTAGTGGTTCCAATAAAACGTGATTCATTGATCAAGTCATCACCAAATACTTTTTGTATGGAGACAACCGCTTTGACCATGCCAGCAGGATTGCCTTGATTGGCATCGCAGGCTGCACGCAATTCTTTCGCTAATGGATCCGATACTTCAATCGGTGCACCTTTTTCGTCAACGCCGGAAACATAACGAATCCAGGCGGCTATGCCCAAACATAAAATATCAATATGCCCGTGAGATTTTAGTTGCTCGCGCAGTGTTTCCAATAAGCGTTGCGGTAATTTTTGCGATCCATCCATGGCGATTTGCCAAGTGCGATGCTTGAGTGATTTATTTGAAAATCGGTCACGTAATTGTTGTTTGTAGGCTTCAATATCAAAACCATCCGGTGCGGAAATAGTTTCACCGGCTTCACGTGCCATATAGGTTTTAATGAGATTGACGAAAGCTGGTTGTTCCATGACTTCACTGATGTATTGCAGCCCTGATAAATATCCGCAATACGCCATGGTTGAATGAGCACCGTTTAACAAACGCAATTTAATTTTTTCAAACAGCCGTACATCTTTAACCAGAAGCACGCCGACTTTTTCCCATTGCGGACGAACATCTGCAAACTTGTCTTCAATCACCCATTGGGTAAAAGGTTCGCAAACCACCATGGCTTCATCGCGTAAACCCAATCGTGATTCTATTTCACGGCGATCATCATCCGTAGTTGCTGGCACAATGCGATCAATCATAGTGCAAGGGAAAGTGGCATTTTGTTTGATCCATTGTGCAAAATCGGCAGAAATTTTCTGCGCAAATTGCAGTATCACTTTCTCCAGAACTTCTCCATTATTGGGGAGGTTATCACAACTTAAAATAGTGAATCCTTTTTGCTTTTGGTCATAACGTTTTTTGAGTGCAGCGATCAAATAACCAATCGCAGATACAGGTTTATCGAGATTTTGCAAATCGTGCAATATATCAGGGTGATTCAGATTTAAATTTCCAGTAGCTGGATCATGGCAATATCCTTTCTCGGTCACTGTTAAAGAAATAATTTTGATTGAGGGCTGCGTCATACTGGCAATTAAAGCGGCCGGGTTTTCAGGGCCAACCAGAGTGTCGGTCACCGCACCAATAATTTGTAGTTTTTCGCCCTCGCTGGAACGTTCAACCAAAGTGTATAAACAATCTTGCGGTACTAATTGATCGCGCACACTTGCCGAACGCAAACTGCTGCCAATAATTCCCCAATCTCCTCCAAACTGATTGAGTACGGCTTCAGTATAAAAAGCCTGATGTGCACGATGGAAAGCACCAATACCCAAGTGCACAATACCGGGCACCAATTGTTTATGTTGGTATTTTGGTAACAGAATATCCTGAGGTAATTTTGATAAGAGCGATGTGTTTAAACGATTCATTCTACTAATCCAATTTGATTGATAACAGCTAACAAAAAATAGTAAAAATAATTATGCAACAAAGTAAAATAAAAATACGATTAATTGCATTTAATTTATTTTCATAATGATAAAATTCTGGGTTGGCGACACAACTAATGCTATATTTAAATGGTATAGTTTAGTGATATAGTCGCGCAGTTTTCATTTCCTATAACAATATTTCATTCAATATTTTGTGGATATTAATATGGCACACATAGCAGCAATTGGCGAAGTCATGGTGGAGCTTTCTCCATTTCC
>CAZICR010000327.1:0-4214 GCA_964537795.1 uncultured Cellvibrionaceae bacterium
CAATTCATCCCAAAGTGTTCGGCCCGATTTCATTTTGTGATCCCAATTCACATGATGAAACCATAGCATTAAATCTTCCGGAACCCGATGTAAATCACCGTAAATATCTGCCAGCGATTTTGGATATTGCGCAATCGCATTTGAGCCGGTTGCTGTTCGATCAAAGCCTAATCCTTTGTCATCAGCTCTATGGTAATAATCTGCATTCCAATCAGCACGTGGCATATCGTTTGTCCAAGGCGCAGGACCATAGTGGTCGCCCTGTGAATACAAATGTGTCAAACCCAAAGGACTGCGATAATTAACGCCAGCTTCTCGCGATTCCATCATAATTTTTTTCAACAAAACCAATGCAGTTTCGTCATTGGTAAATGTCATTCGAGACCATTCTTCTGCGATAGCCTCTGCAGTTAATTGATGATCCCAGGCAAACCGACCGAACGCATACCAGCTTGATTGTACAAATGGATGCCCTGTCCAATTGCGATCCGTGCCAGGATTTATAACTGCCGCCATTCCAGTGCGCGAAGGATTAAATATTTTTCCTTCCAGAATATCGCCAATTTCCGCTTTGTTCGCTTTTGCATGAGTATTCGTGCGCAGAGATTCTTCAAACAAAGTACCTTGATAAGCCAGATGCGTATTAAAACCAAAATATTCTTGGGTCACCTGGAATTCCATCATGGTGTTGGTTTTTTCCATTGCGGCAAATAAAGGCGAAAAAGGTTCACGTGGTTGGAAATCGATGGGGCCGTTTTTAATTTGCAAAATCACATTCTCTGAAAATTTTCCATCCAATGGTTTGAACTCATCATAAGCTCCACGAAATCTGTCGCCTATGTCAGGGTGATAAACGAATGCCCGCCAGAAAATAACACCACCATAAGGCTTCACTGCATCAGCCAACATATTCGCACCATCAGCATGATTACGACCATAACCTTGCGGACCAGGCTGCCCTTCTGAATCTGCTTTAACTAAAAAGCCACCGAAGTCAGGAATATAGGAATAAATTTTTTCGACACGTTTTTTCCACCAGTCCCGCACGCGGGGATCCAACGGATCTGCAGTTTCCAAATCACCAAAACCTCGTGGCGCGTTGTAATTCAAGGATAAATATAATTTGATTCCATAAGGACGAAATACTTCTGCCAGTGCCGCCGCTTTAATTAAAAACTGATCACTTAGCATGCGAGGATCAGCATTCACATTATTTAATACTGTTCCATTAATACCGAGTGAGGCATTGATACGTGCATAATCTAGATAACGCTGGCTTTTGTATTCTGGTAATGTGCCCCAGTCCCACAATGAAAGCCCAGCGTAACCGCGCTCGACAATGCGATTCAAATTATCCCAATGATTGACTACGCGATATTGCAATTTGGGTTTGGTAATGACAGAAATATCTTTCAAGGGTTGCTGGGTTTGGATTAAACGTAAAAAATGAAACGCACCATAAATTAATGCAGTATCTGTATTTGCGGTTATGACCAAGGTATCTTTTTTATTTATTCTTAATTGACGAATTAAATAGCCTTCATCGCCCAAGGATTTTAATTCATCATTTGATATCAGTTCGCGAACCAACAATGAACTGCTTGGGGTAGCCACTAACAAATTGCCTGAACGTTTTTTATAAGCAGATTGTTTGACAGGTCTTGCCAATAATCCGCTCAAGCCACGTTCCAATTCATTAATTACTACCGAAATCTGTGGTGATTGCCCTTCAACCACTAACTGACTAATATTCTTTTTATAATCCTTCAGTAATTTCTGATCCGTTACCGGCGTATAACGCAACCACATTTCATAGCCATCTTCGGCGTTGACCGGGGTCAATACAATTAAGAGACAATAAGAGAACACGCAAAAAATATTTTTTATTTTCATAGCCCTGCCGCAGTAGTTTTCAAAAGACGAGTATGACGAGTATGACGAGTATATCACTTGTATACATGTTAAGAATTTTAAAGTGCACGACAAATAAAAAAGCACCATTCACATGGTGCTTTTTACATCTAACCGGTTTTTATTCAGCGGTTGTTCTACTTTTAGTCTCTTGTCGGCTTAATCGGCAAATAGAATTGCTGGGCAACCAAACGGACACCTGTACCGGCAAAGCCTTGGTACTTCTGATTTCTACCGGCTGCATAAAGTGACCCACCATCAGCCATCAGTTGATATGCCCAACTAATGTCATCAGGTGAAGCACCCGACATTTCCAGATTCACATCTGACAATTTGGTGATACGGTTTGCGCTATTTAGCAAGACTTCGTCATAACTAAAGCAAGGTGAAGTGATACACATGAGGCCGTTATTCGTCACACCATAAAAGCTACCTGATGCTGAATTTTGCGTAGCGGAACGATAAGCTTCTTTCGCGACAAACAGACCAAGGTTACCAAAACCATCGTAAGCTTTTGGCAATATTGCGCCGATCAGCAAAAATGGTGTCTTGTTTGCGAATGATGAAGCACCAGCATTAATTGTCCCATCGCCATAGACGACTGATGCGACATAACATTCTGATTGCAAACTACCATCTGCGCATCGGGTTAATTTTTGATTCACTAATTTTACAAAATAGCCACCGCACAAAGGCGACACGCATTTGCGATAATCAGGACGTGCAGTAAATACTTGCGAACGGGTTGTGGTTCTTGCAACAAATTGGTACTCAACCAATGGGCCATCAAACGCACGCGAATCCACTACACCTTTGGCTTTAATGGCATCACCTTCAAAAGTAAACGCAATATCACGCACTACGCCATTGCTGTCCTCATTGGGATCTGCCGGTAATTGGAAATCGACGTCAGGCCTGGTCACAATACTGGATGACGAAAATAAAATATGATCTCCAGTCGTTGTAATTTGCGCGACAAAACTTCCACTCATGGCTGCACTAGTCGACACGCAAGGGTTAACAGGACACCAGGCTGGCGTCACTGTTACACTGCCCTCAGTTACGCCAAATGCGTGGGTATTGCTCGTTTGGGCAGATGCGAAATTAACAGCACAAGTGCTTATCAAGGTCAAACTGAAAAATAAATGCTTGAATATTTTCATTTTACGACTCCCGGTAATTAGGTTAGTTAAGGTTATTGTCATAAATCCGTAAAGACATAATCGGAATAGCATGAACGTGAAAAAAAGAATTTGGCGTGTAATTTACCAACAGAGAAAAATGGCACCTGTTTTATCTTTTTCACTTATGCCAAAAAAAGTGTAACACCCGAGATTTTTTTATTTTGTAAAAGAATGTTCCTGATACAGAAAAATCATACTTTATGCGACAAAAAATGCTGCTGTAATTTTATTGACTTATGGCGAAATCACCAGCTGCGGGAAACTCAAATCAAATTTTTGCAAATACTGTTTAAGTCGATGCGAATCGTTACTCGAAGACTTTTTATCGCGACTCACATTGAACAGTCGCCTGCCCGCCTCTGCCATGGATCGACTGGATTGACATATTTCAATAACTTGATTCAATTGCAGCTGATCGAATAAATCCATGTCAGCAATAACTTCCGGTGACAAATATTCATTCAACTTATTCGAGGATTGATTGTCATTTTGAAAACCTCGCCAAGCTTGTTGCAAACGAACAACCTCACCTTGAACAATTTCTTCTGTAATGCGCCCGCCCGTAGCTAAAGTCGCCATACGCGTGATACTGGAATTCAAATCGCGAAAGTTGGCTCGCCAAATCGCCTGGGGCGAGTAAGCAAATTGCAAATAAATTTCTTTCGCCGCTTTATTAAAACTCACTTTGTATCCCGCTTTTTGGGTAAAGTTTTTTAACTCATGCTCAATATTGGGTTCCAAATCTTCGATGCGATAGCGTAACGATGGCAACTCATAAGTCCATAAATTAATACGCGCTAATAGATCCTCACGGAATAATCCTTTTTGTACCAGCTCAAATAAATTGCGATGAGTTCCTGCAATTAATTGAAAATCGCTGGTCACTGGTTGATCACCACCGAAAGGCGTAAAGACTTTTTCTTCGATTGCACGCAACAACATAGCTTGCTCATCCAAACCTAACTCACCAATTTCATCGAGAAATAGTAAGCCCTTGTCAGCTTCACGTAATAAACCTGATCGCGCGTTTAACGCGCCAGTAAACGCACCTTTCACATGTCCAAATAAAGCCGACATAGCATTGTCACCACGCAAAGTTGCGCAATTCACTTCAACCAG
>CAZICR010000328.1:0-4200 GCA_964537795.1 uncultured Cellvibrionaceae bacterium
CTAGGAGGGGGTCATTAACTCATTCTCAATAACGATGCAGAACTCGATGAATTATCATCAGCCGTTTTCATCATCTTCACTTGCATTTCGTATTGACGGGACAGCGCCATGATTTTGGTAAATTCATCAATCATGCTGACGTTACTGGTTTCAAGTACGCCTGTACGCAAACGCACAGTGGCCACTGCTTCCGCATTCAAACCATCACGCTGACGAAACAATCCGTCATCGCTTTTTTCAAGATTTTTTGTATCGGGATTGACTAATTTAATTCGTCCTACTTCAGTCATAGCTTCGGGCCCCTGCCCTAAACCCACCACTGAAACTGTGCCGTCTCCACCGATTTGAATTTTTTCGTTTTCAGGAATGACTATGGGTGATTCACCGCCCAACACAGGCAATCCATTCGCTGTGCGCAACATGCCATTGGCATCAACGGCCAGATTTCCTGCACGTGTATAAGCTTCTGAACCATCGGGTGCCCGTACAGCAATAAAACCATCACCCTGAATAGCAACATCCAAATCATTACCAGTGTGATTCATGGCACCGGTATTAAAATTCGAGGAAGGATTCTCAGTGAGTGCGTAAGCTCGTGTGGCATAACCTTCGCCGTAATACACACCCATAGCGCGCGCTTGTTCAAAATCAGCACGGAATCCGGTGGTACTGGCATTCGCCATATTGTTGGCATGTATGGCCTGCGACAGCATGTTGTGCTTGGCACCGGTCATCGCGATATAGAGTGATTTGTCCACATCAAGCTCCTCAAATAAGTCATTGATCAAAACGCTATTTTTTTGGCGGTTTGATCCTTATCAGGAGTTTTGCAAGAGGGGTGCCAAGTTGAAGGGATTATCTAAGCATCTGAATTTAATAGGTTTTCTATTATTTTTAAGACTATGGCAAACAGACCCGGCAAGAGTCTTCCAAGTGACGATGGAGCGGAAATGGCCGGGGTGGCAAGGGATTGCCGCTGGTGCCCTTAAGTTCCTCCCTTTGAAAAAGGGAGGCTAGGAGGGATTTAAAATTTCCGCAAATTAACCATTTTAAATCCCCCCTAACCCCCCTTTTTCAAAGTGGGGACTCCCTCTCTGGAAAGGGTTAGGGAGGGACTAAATCACTACCTCAAATTAATAATCGTCTGGGTAGTGGCATTTGCCGTTTCGATGGTTTTGGCATTCGCTTGATAGTTACGTTGCGCAATAATCAAGTTCACCAATTGTTCGGACAAATCCACATTCGATTCTTCAATCGCACCGGAATTCACATAACCCAGTGATGCAGAACCTGGTGCACCGATTACCGCTTCTCCAGTTTCAAAAGTTTGTGCCCAGGTGGTGTCACCAACGGGTTTTAAACCTTCAATATTATTAAAGTTTGCCAAAGCCACCTGCCCTAATACCTGAGCTTCGCCGTTGGTAAAACGCGCGAAAATAATTCCTGTGTTATTGACATCCAGTCCGGCAAGACGACCTGTGGTGTAACCATTTTGATCAAGATTTTCTACAGCAAACACACTGCCAAATTGCGTACTCCCCCCCAGATCAATCACATAGTTGGAACTTGATGGAGGCTCAGCAACAGGAACTGTTCCGCCCTGCAAGACATTGAGTGGGCCCAAAGCTCCCATCAAGGTTCCATCAGAGTTTCGTGGCGTCCAGTTGGAAATCAACATGGCATCGGTCATGGCTTCATTCAAACGACCATCGGGAGAAAAGTGCACATTAAAAACCGCCATTGTCGGTTCGGTATTTTGTGGCGCAGGCAAACTGGGGTTAGGGTCACCCACATTTTGCCCATCAATTTGCACGTACATACGCCAGTGGTTAGGTGATGTTAATGGATCAGCAGGATCATAATTTTGCTTCACAAAAAACTGACGCATGATATGTGGATTACCCAGGCTGTCATACACAGTATTTGAAGTTGCATGGTTGTAAGTTTGTTGATCGTTGGGATCAAATGCATTGATTGGAACTTCAGTAAAAAAGTTAGGCACATTGATTGAACCAAACATACTGCCACCAAAAACAGGAACCGTTGGTTGGCTCGAAACGACTGAGTAACCTTCATCCATAGTGATATTAATTTGACCGCCAATTTTTACCGCTTGTGTTGCATTGTTAACCGTCTGTGCTGCACCTTGACTACCTTGAATATCAGCAGAACCGCCAGCAACATTAAAAGAAAATTCCAAATCGCGACCAGTTGCTGAAGTGACTATTAAATTTCCATTGGTATCCAGATCTGCACTAATGCCAAATAATGTGGTTGTACTCAGATCATTAATTTCATCACGCAATGCAGTGAAATCCGGAATATCAGTACCGGTTAAAGTCACACCATTAATCATAAAACTTCCATTGTTGGTAAAAGTTGTTGGCGGAACTGCAGCAGGATTGGTCCTGAATAATGTTGCAGTTGTGGTTGCAGTTGCTTGCACACCCGCCAATGCATTTAATTCTGACGCAGTTTCATCTGCACTCGCACCATATTGGCTGATATATGTGACAGGAGCGCCTGTAGGACCTTGTAAAACCAAAGTGTGTGAACCGTAATTATTCGTCACTTCAGGCACACCATTAGTAGTGGTGCTCGCACCATTAATAGCAGTGGTTAATGGGTTGGCATTAGACGGCCTTGCCACTGTATTCACTGGCGTAATCGTGATGGTGGAATCGGTACCTGATGCCAAATCGCGAAAACGTAAAGTGTTGGTTGTAGCATCTGCATAAGCTTCAACATTCACAGGAGCCGCCGAATCAAAGTTGGCTGAGTTAATCATATTTGCCAGGGATGTCAGCGATGTTGCATTACCTGTATTTAATGTAATAGGAACGGTTGTGGTAACCCCCGTTACAGGATCAGTTCGGGAAATATCAAAGTTGGTTTGGTTTGCGGGTGAAAATGCAATGCTGGGCGGAACAGTAATTGGCGTATTCAACACCAACACTTCGGTTGACGCAGCTCTCGCACCGATTTGTGCTTCACCTATACCGGTACCATTACTGGTAAAAGCTGTACCCACAGATTCCCTGACTTGTTCCCTCGAGTCCACATTAAAAGAAGCATTCACTGCCGTGGTTTGTCTTGGCGGTTGTGAAGAGACATCGACTTGTAAATTACCTAAAATTCCACCGATAGTACCTTCTGCATCGGCAGAAAAACCTTGCAGGCGTGCACCAACGCTATTCACTATGTTGCCCTGATTATCCAAACCAAATGCACCAGCGCGAGTAAATAGTTGTCCTTCGTCACCTTGTACAATAAAAAATCCGGATCCATTAATTGCCAGATCCAATTCATTTTGCGTAAATTTCAAATTACCTTGGCCAAATTGTTGGCGAATTAATTGTGTAGTTACACCACTACCCGGTGTGACCGAACCACCCCCCAATAATGAACTGGTGTACACGTCACCAAATTCAGCGCGAGAAGATTTGAATCCCATTGTACTGGCATTCGCAATATTATTTCCGGTAACTTGTAAATCCGTATTAGCTGCACGAATTCCACTGAGTGCGGTATTAAATGACATGATTCACCTCGTCTGTGCGCATTGAGAAATTAATTAAATTGAAATTAATTAAATTGTTTAACATCTTTAACATTGACCGGACCAATTCCAGCCAGGTTTAAAATTAATTCACCATCTTCGTTAATGCTCACGCTATTCACATTTGTACTCAAAGATGTTTTCAATGATTCTGTTTTACCATTTTGTGTTGCAGTCACTTCAAATTTATAAATACCTACCGCAGCTCCATTGTCAGGTGCTTTCCAATCCAGGAGTTTTCCATTGATCTCAATATTCTGCCCGTCCCAACGGAATACATTTTCACCTTTACTCAATTCTCCTACCGGAATAGTTTGCACCAAAGAACCAGCTTCGTCATAAACTGAAATTTTGGTATCTTTTGCGGAGTATTCCAGATTAACCATACCGGAAATCAAACCACCGTTTTGCAAAGTACTGGTATCACTTTCAACGCTGACACTGCGACCTACTAATGAAGAAGCTTGCAGTGCATTGGTGGACATAAAATTGGTAAAGTTTTTATTCAAACGCTCCAATCCTTCAACCGAACTGAATTGTGCAAGTTGCGCAACAAATTCACTGTTATCTTGTGGCTCCAATGGATTTTGATTTTTCATTTGTGTGATCATCAATTCCAGAAATGCCGCTTGCCCCAATTC
>CAZICR010000329.1:0-4187 GCA_964537795.1 uncultured Cellvibrionaceae bacterium
TTCTGCTTTTCATGATGCAGCCGCTGCGGCCGGACTTTACGCTCACACCATCAATGGTGATGCTTTCTCGGATGCCATCAAACAACAAGTGATTGATGAAATCAAAAAAGGCTTGGGCAAAATAGATTTGATTATTTACAGTCTGGCATCACCACGTCGTACTGATCCGAAAACTGGTGAAGTTTATTCATCCGTGCTGAAACCTATTAATCAGGTTTACACTTCTAAAAATTTAAATACCGATACCTTAAAAATTTCCGAAGTGTCTATCGAGCCTGCATCGGAACAAGAAATTGCACAAACTGTAAAAGTGATGGGTGGTGAAGACTGGGAATTGTGGATTGACGCATTACATGCGGCAGGTGTTTTATCCCAAGGCTGTAAAACAGTGGCTTACACCTATCTCGGTGACAAATTAACCTGGCCGATTTATGGCAAAGCGACTATTGGTAAAGCCAAAGAAGATTTGGATCGCGCCGCAAAAGCCTTGAATAACAAAATGAAATCTTTGAATGGCACCGCGAATGTTGCGGTATTAAAAGCAGTTGTCACTCAAGCCAGTTCTGCTATTCCGATTATGCCTTTGTATTTGGCGATTTTATTTAAAGTCATGAAAGAAGGTGGTACTCACGAGGGTTGTATTGAACAGATCCAACGTTTGTTTAAAGAGTGTCTATATTCTGCCAATCCTCGTGTGGATAATGCTGATCGTTTTCGTGTCGATGAATTGGAATTAAGCCGTGACGTGCAATCAAAAGTAGAAGCCATTTGGCCCGAAGTCACTGAAGAAAATTTATTTGAGTTGACTGATTTCAAAGGTTACAAAGATGAATTTTTGCGTTTGTTTGGTTTTGGTGTCAAGGGTGTTGATTACGACGCAGAAACCAGTCCTTTGGTGAAAACGAATTTTTGATTTGTTGGCCCCGCCCTAACCCTCCCCTTGCCAAGGGAGGGGACAAGTTCCTCCCCCGGCAAGGGGGAGGTTAGGAGGGGGTCAAAAATTCCAATCATTGAGATAAACCCGGTGATCAAACATCTCAAAGCAACACTAGTCACATTTCTATTTTCTATCACCACTGTGATGGTGTTCTTTCCTATTCTTCTTTTAGCAGTTTTTAAATTACTAATTCCTTTAGCTCAGTTTCAAAAACAAATACTTAGGGCTTTGGATTGGTGTGCCAGTCAGTGGATGTCGTTTAATAATTGGCAGCAAAGTCTGTTGTTGCCAACGCAAATTGAAACCCAAGGTTTGGATAATCTTTCGCTGGAGCAATGGTATTTGATGGTAGCCAACCATCAATCATGGGTGGATATTTTAGTGATCATGCGTGTATTTAACGGACGTATTCCTTATGTAAAATTTTTTCTGAAGCAATCATTGCTGTATATTCCATTCATGGGGTTTGCATTTTGGGCTTTGGATTTTCCTTACATGCGTCGCTACAGCAAAGAACAATTGAAAAAGCATCCGGAATTAAAGGGTAAAGATATTGAGCGGACACGAAAATCCTGTGAAGTCTTTCGCTATAATCCAGTGACTATTATTAATTTTATGGAAGGCACACGCTTTACCCAGGCAAAACATGATCAACAACAATCGGTATATCGTTATTTGCTGACGCCCAAAGCCGGTGGTGTATCGTTTGCGCTGTCGGCAATGAATGGGCAATTAAAACAACTGTTGGATGTCACTATTTTTTATCCGGAAAAAATTCCGACTTATTGGGAATATGCGGGCGGTGGAGTGAAAACAATTAAGCTACACCTTAGGCAATTGCCTATCACGACAGATTTAATTGGCGATTATTCGGATGATGAAAATTTCCGTCAGAATTTTCAAACTTGGGTTAATCAGTTTTGGCAAGAAAAAGATCAACGTTTGCATGATTTTCATTCAGCATCATTAAAGAACTGATTTATGGCATCTTCACATTTTTCTTATGCATTACTGAAACCCCGTCATTGGCCATCCTGGTTGGGCTTGATGTTTTGGATCATTCTTGCGCAGCTTCCTTACAGAGTTCAGTACGCCTTGGCGACGTTGTTGAGTCCTCTTTTACGTTTAAACAAAAAACGAGTGCATCAAGCTAGAACAAATTTGCGTTTATGTTTTCCACAATTAACGGAAAAAGAGCGCGAAGAATTATTGCGAAAAAATCTATTTTCGACCGCCATGACAGTATTTGAAACGGGTATTGCCTGGTTTTGGCCCAAGTGGCGGTTGCGACTTTTATTTTCTGTTTCAGGGCTTGAACATATTCATCAGGCACAAACCGAGGGGAAAGGCGCCTTATTATTAAGCTTGCATTTCACTACTTTGGATATTGGCAGTGCTATGTTAGGTCAGCATGTGAATTACGATGGTATGTACAAACCTCATTCCAATCCTGTATATGATTTTTTACAAAAAAATCGACGTGAAGCTTATTGCAAAGGTGGTATGGCGTTCAGTCGTGACAATGTTCGAGCCATGATTAGTCAGTTGCGCAAGGGTCGTATGATTTGGTATGCGCCTGATCGGGATTTGGGCGAAAAACTTTCTGTATTTGTACCATTTTTTGGTGTGCAAACCGCAACCGTTACCGCGACATCACAGTTTGCGCGTATGGGAAGGGCGAAAGTGATTCCGTTTTCCCAGTATCGTTTGTCCTGGGGCAGGGGTTATCGGGTAGTTGTTCATCCTCCTTTTGAAAATTTCCCAACCGACGATGAAGTGGCAGACACGCGTCGTGTGAATGAATTTATGGAAAATGAAATTATGAAATGTCCAGAGCAGTATTTCTGGGCGCAGCCAAGATTCAGGACTCGTCCACCGGGTGAAAAAAAGCTTTATTCGTAAAGATTTTTGATCTTCCAGTCTTCTTTCTTTTCACTAGGTTTTATTTTTTCCCATTCTTTATTGGGAAGTTGTTTTTGTGCATCTGCTTTCTGTTCGGTATCGCTAGTCAGGGATGCTGCTTTTTCTTCCAGTTTTTTAATTAATGCATCAAGTTGTACAATTTGTTTGTCGAAGCTGTGTGATGAGTTTTCACTAACCATGGCTTTTCGAGCCAGACCATAGTGATGTATAGCCAACCTAAGTTTTCCAACAGTCTGTGATTGTTTTGCATTAAAGATATGACCATCGACGGCAATTTGCATCATTAACCTTTTGATTTGATCCGCGTAGGCTTCAGCTTGCACAGGATTCAATAACTTTTGTGTAGCTTGCTGTACAACAAATTTTAAAAGTTCTTGTAGCAGTTGACGGGCTTCACGAATTTGTTGAGGGTTTTCCAACCGGACTTTTACTGTGGGCGCCTGATTGTTGAGTTCGTTTAATTGTGTGGTGTAGTGTGCCAATTGATCCTGATGTGAAGAATCTTTGGGTTCTATACGAGTGAGTTGATCGCAGCAATCAATTATTGATCTATAGAGTAATGCCACTAAATCCTTGGAGAGAAAACCGGGGGGAAATCCTGTTGCCAAATCTCTGAACACATTTCGACGCGCTCGTAATGCAGTCACTATGCGTTGTTTTCGAATACGCCGTTTTTCAATTGAATGATTCAGGAATGAATAGCCAGCGAAGGCAATCACAAGAAGTAACACAAGGGCTATACCGTAGATGTACATTGGTCTTTCTAAGCCTTGGATAAAAATGAAACCCGACTTGAGTATAGCACCGAAAAAAATAACTACTTGCGGGCTCTATCATGCTAAAAAGCCCATGCAATTCAATGTACTGCGTTACTTGCGCGGTTTTAAAAACCAATAAAACCTGTTGACAGTGCAGGTATGCCTACATAGAATGCGCCCCACTTCTGACAAGACACTTTCAGTGTTGAATCGGGAGGTCCGGGTCCCCATCGTCTAGTGGCCTAGGACACTGCCCTTTCACGGCGGTAACAGGGGTTCGACTCCCCTTGGGGACGCCAAACAAGCGGGAATAGCTCAGTTGGTAGAGCATAACCTTGCCAAGGTTAGGGTCGCGAGTTCGAGTCTCGTTTCCCGCTCCAATCGTTTTACAGTTCTGTCGTTTTATGTAAGTTGTTTTTCTGCACCTGCAGATTCCTTGTCCCCATCGTCTAGTGGCCTAGGACACTGCCCTTTCACGGCGGTAACAGGGGTTCGACTCCCCTTGGGGACGCCAAACAAGCGGGAATAGCTCAGTTGGTAGAGCATAACCTTGCCAAGGTTAGGGTCGC
>CAZICR010000330.1:0-4179 GCA_964537795.1 uncultured Cellvibrionaceae bacterium
TAAAACTAAAAAAACTTCAACTTTTTGTAATACGACAGTTTTGACGTCAACATGGGACGATTGTGGAGGTGCAGGTGTCACTGTAATCGTACGCTGAATGTCGGCGCGTTGACCCAAGCCAACCTGTATCAGACTATAGGATTAACGCTCAAAGCTGATCAAAGCCCTGGCGCCGCTTCTTATAGAAACTGGAACGTAACTGTTATCCCCAACCTGTAACCGTTCGCCTTGAATCAAACTTAGGTTTGATTCAATACTTAAAAAGCTGATTGTTGATTGGTGTTTATATCAAAAGACAATCAGTTTTTTTATGAGAGAAAATTAAAGCTCGGGGAAATAATTAAACTTGAAGGCAGACACCAGTGCCCCCTAACCCGCAGTAACCATTAGGATTTTTGTGCAGATATTGTTGGTGATACTCTTCAGCATAATAGAACTCTGTAGCAGCAAGAATTTCAGTTGTGATCTCACCAAAGCTTTTTTCTTCAAGAGCGGATTGGTATAAAAGTTTTGACGTTTCTGCCACATCTTTTTGTTGATCATTAACATAATAAATGCCCGAGCGGTATTGTGTACCGCGATCATTTCCTTGCCGCATACCCTGTGTGGGATTATGTGACTCCCAAAATACTTTCAGAATTTGTTGTAATGAAATCTTTTCAGGATCAAACACTACCAACACCACCTCATTGTGACCGGTTAAGCCTGAACAAACCTCTTCATAACTAGGGTTAGGTGTAAAGCCCGCAGAATATCCCACTGCCGTTGTGTAGACACCTGACAATTGCCAAAACTTTCGTTCAGCCCCCCAAAAGCACCCCAACCCCAGAATAATTTTTTCCAAATTTTCAGCAAAAGGTGGTTGCAGAGGAACAGATTTTACTGCGTGGAGATTGGTTAATTTGATTGATTCGCTACGACCCGGCAAAGCCTGTGCAGCTGTAGGCATGTGTGTTTTGAAAGGACTAAAAAAACTCATTCGATTTCTCGCATTGTGTAAAGGCAGGCATTGTGTCTACCCACAGCGGCCATAACGAACCACACCTACAATTAAAAACCGGAATATTAAAACCAACGATTAAAATGTAATCTTTCCCACCAGGTCATCAACAAACGATCAACAGCTCCTTGAGCAGCAAGACCTAATTTTTCCTGAATAGATTTTTTGAAAATATATTCAACCTGAAAAATATCAGCAGTATCTATTTGCGACAGCAAATACTCATCACTGGTTTTAATCTCGTCGATCAAATTAACTTCCTTTGCACGACGCCCAAACCAAACCTCCCCAGTAGCAATTTCTTCTATATTGATTTGTGGCCTGTGTTCGGAAACAAATTCTTTAAACAAAACGTGAGTATCTTCAAGATCCTCAACGAATTTTGCGCGACCTTTTTCGGTATTCTCACCAAACATGGTCACTGTTCGCTTGTATTCACCGGCCGTAAACATTTCATAATCTATATCATTTTTCTTGAGTAATTTATGAAAGTTTGGCAAAGACGCAACCACACCAATAGAACCCAAAATGGCAAAAGGTGCGGCAACAATTTTATTGGCAACACAAGCCATCATGTATCCACCACTGGCAGCAACCTTGTCAACGCAAACGGTTAACGGAATATTTTTTTGTGTAATGCGTGCCAGTTGGCTGGCAGCTAAACCATAGCTGTGGACCATTCCACCACCACTTTCAACTTTAACTACTACCTCGTCCTTTTCTGTAGCTTGTGATAATACAGCCGTAATCTCTTCGCGTAACAAATCACACTCGGATGCTTTGATATCACCATAGAAGTCCAACACAAACACACGTTTTTTAGACTGTGTAGAATCATCTTCTAAAGTCTCAGCTTTATTTTCTGATGCAGAGGAATCCGATTTTTTCCCTGCCAATTTTGCAGCTTTTTTCTTTTCTGCTTTTTCAGCCTTAAGCTTTTTCTTTTCTGCTTTTTGTTGAATTTTTAAACCTTCTTCATCCAACATGGCATCGCGTAACATGTCACGAGTATTCTCATATTTCTCGTTAACACGTGTGACTTCAAACTGACCACGATCGTGTTTTTTGTTTCGCATAGCCAAGGACGCAATCAAACTGACAATTGCAAATATTGCCAATACAAAGGTCACTGCTTTTGCTAAAAACAAACCATATTCTGATAAAAATTCCAAAACGTTACTCCAGACTAATTCTATTTAAAAATTGAAACAGCTTCACGCGCCGCATCATTGATTGGGCGAGCCACCAAACCGGTATTGGACAAGGTTACCTCAAAGTTCGCTTTATCCTTCATAGGCAAATAAGTCGCACTTCCATATATTGCATCCACAGCAGACAACCAGTTAGCGTTTTTATTTAACAGCAACCACAAATCAACACCCTGCGGACTTGCGGTAATTGCGTGAGCTGTGCGCGCTGCGCTGGTTTCTTTTTCAAGATCAAAATAACGTCCGCTAATTCGATCTAACCTATAAGCGGGTTTAACACCCCATCTTGCCAATAATCCGTTCCACTTGATAATCCTTGCATCAATTTGCCATTGGTCACCACGCAAATCAAATTGATGCGCTTTACCTTCTTTATCCGTCAAGGTGGCAATAAAGTGCTGCTCATCCAACTTTTGAAAGCTCACATTACATACTGACTGCTCAGACAAGAGTTGTTTGTAACTATAGATATCCCAGGCCACCAAGCCGACAGTCATAGCCATCACCACAAAAATGATTCCTGTCATGCCGCGAATCCACCCCATAAACCAATCGCTTTTCCAAAGGAAAAGTGCCGATTTGAAAAGAATATAAGCAGCGAAAACGGCCAATAAAAAAGAAAACAATGTATAGATCATCTGGGTGTTCCTTTATTTTTTTGCTGTTGGACAAAAAATGCAATCAATTGGCCTGCGACGCTCGCAGGTGAAGGGATCTCAGGTAAAGCATCATAACGAAACCAACGCGCATCTAAAATCTCTTTTTCATCCGGGATTATCTCACCGCTCTGGTATTCTGCGATAAACCCCAACATAAGCTGGGAAGGAAATGGCCAGGGCTGGCTGAATAGATATCGAAGGTTTTTCACCCTGATCCCAACCTCTTCCTGAACCTCGCGAATGACGCAATCTTCGACTCGTTCACCCGCTTCCACAAAGCCAGCAAGGGTCGAATAAACCGGACGCGTTGCACGCTTGTGATAGGCAAGCAATATTTCATCGCCCCTGGTTACAGCGACAATCATGCAAGGAGAAATTCTCGGATAAAACCTGAGTTGGCAACTGGCACATACCAATGCTGAATCCTGTTGATCCCTCTGGGTTGGACGCCCACAACGACCACAAAACCTGTGATCCATCTGCCACTGGCATAATTGCAATGCCCTGCCCGCTAACAAAAAAAATGTGTCATCTACAACGCCTAATTTTTTTCTGAGCCCAACCCACTGAAGATCATGAAAGGTTTTTGTTTTGATCAGCAATACAGAATAAATACTGTCATTCCACTCACCCAGAATAGATTCATAAATTACGTTATCGAACCCGAACTCAGATTGGTGATTAATTTGATCTTCGTTGTAACAAATAATATTGTCATCCATATCTGACAACAACTTATCGCAACGCCCCTGATCTTCGGAGACAATAAAATAACACCGGGATTTACCCGGTGTTATTGACTGTGTTTGAGGATGTTCAAATGTATAGAGCGTATAACTATCTGATTTCAAACTTCGAATCCCAACGCCTGTAAACTTTCTTCAGCAACTTGCAAAATGCTGGTATCCGCATTTTTGTCAAACTTCACACTATCGAGATAATATTCCAAACTAATAATCGCATCGGCAAAAGTTTCCAACATATGTTGAATGGCAGGATGTAATTCCTGCTGTAATAAATCGTCTTCAACAAAACGCATACAACCTGCCAATACTTTCGCTGCACGTGGCAAGCCCAACACAAACATACCACCACGAACAGCATCAAGTGTTCCACTGATATTCCGCACATGACCTTTGTCGTAATTGGATTCTGCAAAAGATGTCAGCGCACGCTTCACTAAAACCAAACCGGCTTCTGCTTCTTCCAGAACAATTTTTTCTGCTTCTGCAATTTGGTTATTGCTCATGACCGTGTCACGAGACGAGGTATTGATTTGCGCCAGCTTGTCATCAGAAAGACTGGTTCTTGC
>CAZICR010000331.1:0-4161 GCA_964537795.1 uncultured Cellvibrionaceae bacterium
AATGCAACATCAGCATTACAAATTCTGGAAAAAAGTCCAGCCTATGCATGCCCGGATGCAGCATTGATGTTATTAGGTGAATTGACCCGACAGCAAGATTCTGCGACGAGAGTTATTCATCTGAATTGTTTACAACATATTATCAATGAACCTAATTGCCGCCATATACACAGCAATTTAAAACACTATCTGGAGCAGGCTGAAAACTTTAATTATTTAACCATTAAAGATCCACAAAGCGGATACAAGAATTTGCTCCAGGAGTTTGAAAATGAATTTCCAAAATGGCCGGGCTTTTCATTAACCAAAACAAACTCTGTGCCCTACTGGAGTTTTATGGAAAGTACACTGGCATGGGAGTATGAATATCTGGAGTGTTTGATAAAAGCTTTCGCTTCCCGGGAAATAACTATAACAACAATAGTAGCTGATGAATTACTTTGTCTGTTAAACGGACAAGACCGTCATTGGAAGGGCTATTCCACAGGCCAAGCAATTAAGTATTGCAATCAAGATCCTGCTTACTTCACTCAAGAAACCGTAACCAAACCTCAATTCCCGGTAGCAGGTAACGAAGAGTTTATTGTTGCTGTCTGGCAAAACTACTTACATCACTTTGCCAAACAGGATTATCCGGCAATAAAACTCAAATCAGTATTGGATGAGTTTGTACTGAACTGGAATCGAGACTGATCAAGGTTCGATTGTTAGTACAACCTTGATGCTGCTCGCACCATAAACTGAATCTTCAGGGAAACCATTTACCTGCTGACAGACAACCGCTATAGTGCTTCCCGCGCCAATGTCAGCGCTATCATAACAATAATCATCATATTGCAACCACTTTGACTGCCAATAGCAGCTAAATGATAGCGCTTATCTTCCTTAGCACAATAACGGAGCCTTAGAATTGCCATGCGATACCTTATTAAAATCTGCAGTCTTCCTTTAATCATTTGTGGCCTCACTGCCTGTGGAGGCGGTGGAAGTGGTGGTGGCGGAAACACATCATCCAGTGTCGCTCTATCAAGCAACATCTCCAGTTCAAGGAATAGTTCGAGTTCTGTCAGCTCCAGCCTCAGCTCAAGCTCTGTCTCCACTTCAAGCTCCAGCTCACAAAGTGAATCCAGCTCCAGCCAAAGTTCTCTTGGGGAATCAGTAGGATCAGCAACCAGTTACACCAATTACTCAGTTGCGGAAATCAGCAATTGTGGACTTGGAGTGAGCGCGGCCAACAAAACGTTTGCGCTTTTTGCTGACTACGACGGTGGCGTTCAGAACCAAACCTTGCTGAATTTCAGCGGCTGGAATCACGCAACCAATGGCAGCACTACTGAATGGGTAAACCTTAAATATACTGGCGCGACTTACAATTACAGCAGCACAGCAAAAGTTAACGATAGCTGTAATGGTGCAGACACCCTGAATATGATTCTTGTGAAAAAAATCGCCGACTGGGATCGTCAGCATTCAAACGGCTTTAAGAAAACTATCACCTCAAATGGCTACAAATACGGAGATATAACAAACCTGGTAATCGATTTAAAAATCAATAGTGCAAAAACATTCATTCCAGAAATTGCAACATTAAAAACCACTTATGCTAGTTATGTTAATGGTTCTGTGATTGACGCACTTGATGAAGGAAAAGTGAACATTGGAATCACCATGTATGATGGTGGGACTTTAAATGCAGCAATCAATATCCAATTAGATCAAAGCACTCTTTTGGATAAATGGGTGCGCGTCAACATACCAGTAAAAGACATGACCTTTTATAGTGAATCCAATTACGTTCGCACAGCTAAAACACTCACTGACCTTAGCAATATAGTTATTAGTGAAGTATTGTTTGTCGCAGAAACAAAAAGTGGTGCTGTATTACGCAATAGTATCGGAACTTGGAGTACAGCAACTCCTGAAACCTTTAAAGAAATGGATTTAAGCTTCAAGAAAATTGAATTTCAGTTGAAGTAATTTTATTCGGTTACTATTCCCGGATACAAAAAAGCCCGCAAATGCGGGCTTTTTACTTCTTGATTGAAATTTGAAATTTATGTTAATGCAATTTCAATCTCGGCCTTAACAATCGATTCAATCTTCCTGCAAACATAATCAATCCGGTTTTAATCAAGCCATGAATGGCTATTTGATGCATACGGTAGAGAGAAATATAAACAATTCTTGCCAAGCGGCCCTCAATAAACAAAGTACCTTTATTCAGATTGCCCATCAAACTGCCTACAGTGGAATAGTTGGATAGTGAAATTAAGGAACCATGATCCGTATATTTGTAAATCTTCATGGGAGTTTTATTTAACGAGGCCAGGATATTTCTATAACAACAACTTGCCATTTGATGAGCAGATTGTGCTCGAGGTGGAACAAATTTGCCATTTGCCATAGTAAATTGTGCGCAATCACCAATAGCAAAAATATTGGGATCGCGTGTTGTTTGTAAAAATTCATTCACATGCAATTGGTTGATGCGATTGGTTTCAAGGCCTGCAATATTCGCCATAAAATCCGGTACCTTGATACCGGCAGCCCACACAATTAAATCTGCTTTGATAATTTGTCCATCTTTAGTATGCAAGCCCTCTTCAGACGCAGAGGTGATCATAGTATTGAGTTTGATATCCACACCCAATTTTGCTAACTCACTGTGCGCAGACCCGGAAATTCTTTCGGGCAATGCCGCCAGAATTCTCGGCCCAGCTTCTACCAAGGTGACATGTAAATGTTCGTTGGAAACGGCATTAAAACCATAGTTATGAATTTCATGTACGGCGTGATGTAATTCTGCTGATAACTCAACGCCGGTTGCTCCAGCACCGACAATTGCAATACGCACATGATCAGTTTCACCGGTTACACGTTGAATACGTAAAAAACGATTTAATAATTTATTGCGGAATTTATGTGCTTGCGCGGGGCTATCCAAAAAGATGCAATGTTCTTTTACACCCGGAGTATTGAAATCGTTGGAAGTCGAGCCCAACGCCATTACCAAAATATCATAGTTAATGCGTGTGGATGGAAGCACTTCTTTATTTTCTTCATCAAAGATAGGTGCAAGAATAATGTCTTTTTTATCGCGATCTATATCGACCAGACTACCAACGCGAAAGAAAAAATGATGGGTAATGGCATGGGCTCGATAACTCACTGCGTCAATTCCCTCATCCATAGTACCCACTGCAATCTCATGTAATAGGGGTTTCCATAAATGCGTGGTGTTGCGATCTACCAAAATAACTTCAGCCAATTTCTTTTTGCCAAGTTTATCACCCAAACGCGTCGCCAATTCCAAACCACCGGCTCCTCCACCCACAATCACAATTTTAGGGACACTGGAATTTCCCATGATTTTTTCCTCAACTTGTTAAAGGCTCAACAGAAACCTTTTTGCCAACGGCCGTTCGATAAACCTATAAGTATTTTGTTCAATACTTTTGATAAATGCATCTTTGGCAACACGCTTGTTACCCGAACGTAAGGCTTTATATCCAGCATAGAAATAAAGTTCGGTTCTTTCACATTTATTTGAAGCAAATGATTCCAGCTTTTCCTGACTGATCTCGCCTTGCCACCAGGCATAAAGCAATGCTTGCCAGTCATTGGCATAAACCAATTCTTTGTTACGGGTTACTCGTGAAAGATTCACTTGGGACTGCTGCGCAATAATATCAGCCTTGATTACATCATATACGGCCAACCGTTTTTGCGACTGGATATAATCTGTAAAACTTAACGCCGCTTTTAACCAATCACCCGACGTCATATAGACTTCATAATAAGCTGAATCAGACGACAGTAATCCTGCTGTTTTCGCTAACTCTATGTAACGATAAGCCAGATCTTGTTTTCCCATAAACGCAAAGTTGTGCGCAGCAAAAGCGTAGTTAGCTGCGCCGGGTTTAAGGTTCAATAATATTTGTGTTTCGTTGGCTGCAAGTTGTGGCAAGTTTCTATCCATAAACAATCTCGCCAAACCCATATGTAACTCGGCAGAGTCTGCTTGCAGAGGAATAGCTTTTAAATAGTAATAGCTGGCTTTATCAATAAATTGACTATTTTCATAATGACAGGTCTCAGCTGAAGCTCTTGCTTCATAAGTCGATGCTACTGCTTTTAACAGATCCGTCGATTCAGGATTAC
>CAZICR010000332.1:0-4158 GCA_964537795.1 uncultured Cellvibrionaceae bacterium
TTTAATTCGCAAAGAACTGTTACAAGTTGCCGTTGAGTTTGGTGATAACCGTCGGTCACCGATTGTCGAGCGTGCAGAAGCGCAAGCCATCAGTGAAACCGAAATGATCTCGGCTGATCCCATTACGGTTGTTATTTCTGATAAAGGTTGGATTCGTGCCGCTAAAGGTCATGAAATTGATGCTTCTAGTTTGAGTTACAAAGCGGGCGATAGTTTGAAGTTTGCGATTCACGGTAAATCCAATCAATCAGTTATTTTGTTGGATTCAACTGGTCGCAGTTACGCTATTCCTGCGCACAATTTACCCTCTGCGCGAGGGCAAGGTGAGCCTATAACCGGGAAAATTAATCCACCCAGTGGCGCCACCTTTGAAGGCGCGCTGATGGGCGCAGATGATCAACGCGTATTGATCTCTTCCGATGCGGGTTATGGTTTTGTCGCCAAACTGGATGACCTTGCCAGCAAAAATAAGGCGGGTAAAACACTGCTGACCTTGCCTGAGGGGGCGCAGGTTTTGCCGCCAGAAATCATTACCGATCCCAACAAAGCTTTGTTGGTTGCCATCAGTAATGACGGTCGTTTGTTGGTCTTTCCCGTAACCGAATTACCTGAGTTAGCAAAAGGTAAAGGCAACAAGATTATGAACATTCCGTCCGCGCAATTGATTAAACGCGAGGAGTATTTGGTGGCGGTTAAAGTGATCAACCCCAATCAGGTTTTAACGCTATACTCAGGCAAACGCCACATTAATTTGAAGGCTGCAGACCTTGAACATTATCGCGGTGAGCGAGGTCGTCGTGGTAACAAATTGCCTCGTGGGTTCCAGAAAGTGGATGTGATTGAGGTTAACGACAAATAAACAGGCAACTACCATGTCGCATGAAAAACGTAAATATGTCAGAACAGCATTTACTTGTCGCATAAAGATTATTGCTGCAGACAATAGTGAAATGCTGGTAAAAACCCGCGATATTTCTGACGGTGGCGTGTTTGTTGTTTTGGAACAAGATCAAATGCCACCTATAGGGACTATTGTTAGCGGTCAAGTACAGGGTTTGCTGGATAACGCCCCTGTGTTGAAAATGGAAGTGGTCAGAATGGAACCCAGTGGTGTTGGGTTGCGTTTTTTGCAAGAAGAATAGATTTTGTAGGATGGTGTGGAGCGCAGCGATACCCATCGTGGATTTTGAAATTAAAATGATGCGTATCGCTTTGCTCCACAGCATCCTACGGAATGATTATGATCCAATACCTTCCAAAAATTTCCCTAATAATCTGTCTATTTCTTTTTGCGCTTTCATCTAACGCCTCAGTCGTTCTAATCTATCATCACGTTAGCAACTCCACTCCAAAATCTACCAGTATTAGCCCTGAAGATTTTGCAGCGCACTTGAATTATCTGGAAACCAATCAATTCAAAGTTGTACCTTTAACCGATTTAGTTGAATTGATTCGTCAAAATAAACCATTGCCCGATAAAACAGTTGCAATTACCTTTGATGATTCTTATCGCGATGTGTATGAATCGGCTTATCCTATTCTCAAAAAACGCAATTGGCCTTTTACTTTTTTTGTGAATACTGACTCCGTCGGCAAAGGGAAATTATTTGTTACCTGGGATCAGTTGCGTGAAATGTCAAAAAACGGTGTGACCATCGCCAATCATTCCACCATGCATAATCACATGGTGCGACAAAATGCCGGTGAATCTTTATCTGATTGGAAGCTTCGCGTTGAAAAAGAAATTACGCTTGCGCAAGAAAAAATAGAAAAAGAAATAGGCTCAGCACCGAAAATTTTTGCTTATCCTTATGGGGAATACAATACTGATCTTAAAAGGATTCTGCAGAAACTGGGTTATATCAGTTTTACCCAGCAGGCTGGTGCATTAAGTTTGGTTACCGATAAACAGCTCTTGCCTCGTTTTCCTTTTGGCGGCAGTTATACCAAGCTTGATGATTTCAAATTAAAGGTAAACAGCTTTGCACTCCCGGTCGTATCCGTTAAATTCTTCTCGGAAAATAAAAAGCCATTAAAGACCAATAAAGTAAAAGCCGGTGACAAACCTTATTTTGAAATTCGGTTGGCTGATGCGACTTTGATCAAAAAAGTAAATTGCTTTTTAAATGGTGAACCTATGGCAATAGAAACAGAAAATTCCAATATCAAAATCGCTTTCAAAAAAGCCTTGCAACAAGGCAGAACAAAAGTCACTTGTACTGCTCCTAGCGGTGAAAAAGGCCGCTTTTATTGGTTTACCCAATTGTGGTTGGTGACTGATAAAAAAGGTGAATGGGGATATTCGGATTAATGCGATTTAAAGTGATTAAAATCGAAAAATTAAAGCCATCAGATTTGATGGCTTTAATTTTAATGGAAGGAATAGAGTGTATTAATAGGACTCTAACTGATTAACTCTTATCGCCCTGCGTAATGCATCAACATAAGTATCACCAATTTCTGAGTATTTGGATAAACCTTCAGCCATTGCATAACCGGTAAACTCTGTAGGGTTATGACGCAACTTCGCGCGTAATTCCCGCCAGTGACGATAAGCTGTGTGGGTATTAATGTTGCGGTAGTAAGCGATTACAGATTCTTCAACATTGGAAAATTTCCTTACCTCATGTTTTTTTCCTGGTAATCTTTTTGCGGGTACTATTCCACAACCAGGGGTGTAGCACCATTGGCCGAACAGGTTGTAACCTTCGATTGCAAATCGTGATGTTCCCCAACCAGATTCTATAGCCGCTTGTGCAATGACCATGGCGGGTGGAATTGTATCGACACGTAAAAATAAAATTTCAATCGCTTTTGCATCCTCAGGATATCGTTCTTTGGTTACGTGATATTTTTCGCGTAACTTTTCCAGATTGCGCAGGTTAACGCCTGTAATGGTGTTGCTAGATAGCCACTCGGCGTGAATCGCCATTAAACGATTTCTGGATTTTAAAATTTTTGCATTTTTTTGTTCAATGATCGGCATTAGCAAGTTAACAAATTGCTCTTTTCTTTCCGGTGTGGTTTCAATTGCTGAAAAGTCCGGGAGTAAAGTTGATGAAGTTAATTCATCGTTATCCACAGTACCTGCAATCACAGACCTTGATGAGGTAATACTTGTCTTGAGTGGTTGCCCTGATAAATAAAAAACTAATAACAAACAGGCAATTGGATACCCTGTTAATAATAAAATAATTAACCATTGAGACGAATTTTTTTGCATAATGAATAAACCTGATCACTTAAAAATAAATTTTTTGAATTTTACTACTTGCTTAAGTAAGCGGGGAGTTGTTCCTCACTTTGAAAAAGGGGTAGGGGGATTTAAAATCTACAAATTATTTACCATCTTAAATCCCTCCCTCGCCTCGCTTTTTCAAAGTGAGGGGCCAATTCCCTTTGATGGTAATTGAAGAAATTTAAATCTCCAATTTTTTCCGCAACTCTTCCATTCGTTTTATATTTTCTTCAGTACTGAGCGGTGTTTCTATGCTCTGTGTTAATGCAGGTGCGTTGGGTGCGTTTAATTCTTCGCCGCGCATCACACGCTCGCACAATTTTAAATAGTGTTTTTCATAAATTGGAAAAGCAATTTTTTCGCTACTACTTTGTAAAAAATACCAATCGCAAGCAACACCGGCGTGATAAACCGCTGGATGGCTCCAGCGATAAGCAGCTTTGGGATTTGGTGCACGACAAGCTTCAACATAAGCACTATGTGCATCGGGTAACCCAAGTTCTTCTGGTGAAGGCTGGCAGGCGCGAATCATGCGATTTAACGTTGGTAAAAATTCTGACTCGGCAATCACTTTTTTGGCGCCGCGTAAAATAGCTTCAGGTGTAAATTCTGTCAGCGCATCCAACCATAATTTTTTGATTGAATTCAAAACATGGGTATCGCTATAGGCTTTGTAATACTGGTTATGATAGTTGATACGAAATAATGCAAAGACTTCATTCAGTGCATCGATTTGCGCGGAACTCGCTACTTTAGATGTTTTATTTTGCCCAGCTTCTATCGGTAAGGTCTTCGACGAGGCTGCGAGATCTTGTGCTAGTTGATTGATCAGTGGTTGACTGTCCTGCATGCTGATTTACCTGCTGCGGATTAAAAGGATTAATGGCGTGTTGTTTGGCCCACACATATTTTACGTGTTG
>CAZICR010000333.1:0-4155 GCA_964537795.1 uncultured Cellvibrionaceae bacterium
CACCGGCTTCAACAGCGGGTCTTACCAATAAAATACGCTCGACTTCATTTTTAAGCAGAGCCTCCACTGCGCAGGCAACGGCCAAATAGGTTTTACCCGTTCCCGCAGGGCCGATTCCAAAATTGATATCGTGTTTTTGCACAGCCCGGACGTAATTTTGCTGATTCAGTCCGCGAGGTTTGATGGTGCATTTTTTAGTGCGGATTAATGTAATTCCGTTGGAATCATCTTGCTGGTTGGATTGGTTTGGGGTATCCAAAGCAAGTTCGCCCTGTTCCGCCTGGGCCATCATTTGTTCTATGCCGGATGTCTGCAGTGCCAAATGAACTTCATCGGCTGTCAGCTCACCTTGCTCGGTAATTTTGTAAAGGTTGGACAGCAACTCACAAGTAATCAGCGTGGCTTCTTCTGATCCACGAATCTCGAACTGGCTGCCGCGATGACGTATTTCTGTACCTAATCTTTCTTCAATCTGTCGCAGATTTTGCCCAAGTTGTCCGGACAAACTGGCTATGCGGCGACTGTCGTCAGGTTCCAACTTTAGTTGGCGTGTATGAGGTTCAGATAAACTAAGGTGTGTGTTCAAAACAACAATAAATCTCTTTTTGACTGGTTAATGACAGACTAAACCATAAATCTTTCAAGATAAAGTTTCATTTTCAGGTTTTAATGAGGAAAAGATTCACTGTAACTTGAAATCATGGTAGTTTTTCACAGCTCAAGAGCCAGTGCTGCTCTATGATAAAAGAATAAGGCGTGATTAATATTATCCGGGGGTTGGTTTGACTAAGATTCTTGTTGTTGATGACCATGATCTGGTACGCACAGGGATAATGCGCATGTTGGCTGACGTGGATGGTTTCCAGATAGTTGGCGAGGCAAAAAGTGGCGAGGATGCTGTCACCAAAGCTCGCATTCTCAAGCCTGATGTCATATTGATGGATGTTAAAATGCCTGGTATGGGTGGTATCGAAGCCACCAAAAAATTGCTCAATGTTAATTCCAATCTAAAAATTGTAGCTGTGACAGCCTGTGATGATGATCTGCACCCAACTCGTTTAATGCAGGCGGGCGCCATGGGGTATGTTACAAAGGATGCGGATTTCAGCGAAATAGTGGATGCCATCCATAAAGTGATGCACGGGGATATGTATATGAGTGCGAGCATTGCGCAGCAGTTAGCACTCAAAAATTTTTCCGGTTCGTCTTCGCAAGAATCCCCTTTTCAAAAATTATCCCAGCGGGAATTGCAGACAGCAATGCACATTGCCAATGGCAAAAAAGTGCAGGATATAGCCGATACTTTTTGCGTAAGCCCCAAAACAGTCAACTCCTATCGTTATAGAATTTTTGAGAAACTCGATATTAATAGTGACGTTGAGCTGACCTTGTTGGCGGTTAAGTACAATTTATTAGATCCAGAATCCGTTGTTTAATGTCCGACGATTTATTACCTGAGTTCTCCAAATCCGAATTTGATTCCGAACGATTTCTTGCCAGTACATCACAGCAACCTGGTGTGTACCAGATGTTTGCTGCTGACGGAAAAATTCTTTATGTTGGCAAAGCCAAAAATTTAAAGAAACGACTCACCAGTTATTTTCGAGTGACCGGGCTTACAACCAAAACCATGGCATTGGTTTCACGCATTGCGCGTATTGAAGTCACCATTACCCAAAGTGAAACTGAAGCACTCATTCTTGAACACAATTTAATTAAATCCAATCGCCCGCCCTATAATATTTTATTGCGCGATGACAAATCCTATCCTTATATTTTTATTTCTTCAGGTGAAGATTATCCGCGTATTGCTTTTCATCGCGGAGCGAAAAAAAAGTCGGGTGACTACTATGGTCCTTATCCGAATGTTTCTGCAGTGCGTGAAAGTCTGGCATTTTTGCAAAAAACATTTAAGGTCAGGCCCTGTGAAGACAGTGTATTCCAAAATCGAACCAGGCCTTGTTTGCAGTATCAAATCAAACGCTGCACAGCACCTTGCGTAGAGTTAATTTCGGTTGAGGATTATCAGCGCGATATCCAGCACACTAAAATGTTGTTGGCAGGTCATAGTGATGAGTTGATTAAAGATTTAGCCAACTCCATGGAGGCAGCGGCAGAAAATCTGGCTTTTGAAAAAGCAGCAGAATATCGTGACCAGATCACTGCTTTGCGTAATATTCAATCGCAACAAATTAT
Source organism: uncultured Cellvibrionaceae bacterium (assembly GCA_964537795.1). Classification (GTDB taxonomy): domain Bacteria; phylum Pseudomonadota; class Gammaproteobacteria; order Pseudomonadales; family Cellvibrionaceae; genus Cellvibrio. The sequence goes on from CAZICR010000333.1 coordinate 2,197, forward strand.
CGAAGAAGGCCATGGTGATATAGATGTCATCGCTGTGGTGATGCGTTCAGGTATTATTTGTGTGCATATTTTGTTTATTCGACAAGGACGGATTTTGGGTAGTCGCAGTTATTATCCTTCTACCAGTTTGGCGGAAAATGAATCTGAATTGTTATCAGAATTTATTGGCCAGTTTTATTTAACACATCAACACCGCGATTTTCCACGTGAAATTATTGTGAGCCATCTATTGGAAAGTGAAGAGGTTTTGCAAAAAGCCTTGCAACAAATTGCCAATCGACAAATTTTAATTTCACATCAGGTTCGCAGCCACAGAGCCAGTTGGTTGCGTATGGCGTTGGAAGCGGCAGAACAAAATCTGATTGCACATTTGCATGCAAAACAAAATTCTTTGTCGCGTTTTGTGGCCCTTCAGGAGGCGTTGAACCTCGATGAAATGCCGCAACGCTTGGAGTGTTTTGATATCAGTCATACCGGTGGTGAATTAACCGTGGCCAGTTGTGTAGTGTTCGATACTCGTGGCCCACTTAAATCGGATTATCGTCGGTTTAACATTGAAGGCATTACTCCTGGCGATGACTATGCTGCTATGCAACAGGCATTAACACGACGTTACACCCGCTTGCAAAATGGCGAAGGAAAATTGCCGGATATTTTGTTGATTGATGGTGGAAAAGGGCAGTTGGGAATTGCCAAACAGGTTATGGCTGATCTCGCTGTGCTGGATGTATTGCTTATAGGTGTCGCCAAAGGCTCAACCCGTAAAGCCGGTTTTGAGACTTTGATTGAGGGTGATACTGATAAAGAAATCGTCTTGTCCGGGGATTCCCCTGCATTGCATTTAATTCAGCATATTCGCGACGAGTCGCACCGATTTGCCATCACTGGACATAAACAACGGCGCGATAAAAAAAGGAATAGATCCAGTCTGGAAGACATACCGGGAATCGGAGCAAAAAGGCGAAGAGAACTTTTACGACACTTTGGTGGCTTGGTTGAAATACAGAATGCCAGTGTTGCGGATCTCTCAAAAGTAGATGGAATCAGTCAGCATTTAGCCGAAGAAATTCATGCTTTTTTTCATTAAGCTAATGTTTCAACTGACTTTAATTGAATCTCTGGTGTATGATCGCCAACGGTTTTTAGCTGAATTTCTAGCTATATTTTTGTGACTTGCGAGCCTCCCTGATGACCTTAGCAAACCAGCTGACATTGTTGCGTATTTTGTTGATCCCCTTGTTTGTAGTGGTGTTTTACTTACCATTTTCCTGGTCTTATCTGGTGTGTTCACTGATTTTCTCCTTGGCTGCGATCACTGATTGGGCCGATGGTTACGTCGCCCGCAAATACAATCAATCCACCCCTTTTGGCGCCTTCCTTGATCCTGTTGCTGACAAGCTTATGGTTGCAATTGCCTTATTGTTGTTAGTGACTTTGCATCATCATTCTGCGTGGTTTGTTGTTGCTGCTGCCATCATCGTTGGCCGCGAAATTATTATTTCCGCCCTGCGTGAATGGATGGCCGAATTGGGTCAACGCGCCAGTGTTGCTGTGTCTTTTATTGGCAAAATCAAAACCACACTGCAAATGATCGCGATCATAGTGCTCTTGTCCAATATCCAAATTCTTCAAGTCATAGGCTTTATTGCGTTGGCCGGCGCAGCCGCGCTTACACTCTGGTCAATGGTGTTGTACCTCAAAGCCGCAGCGCCTTATATGCGCGCCAGTGTTGATAAAAAGTAAACGGCTTGACTGGCTTTTATCCAATTGATTGAAAACTTTTTGCTAAGCCCAAGAAAAGGCTAGGATTTTCAAATCGACTTGGCTAGAATTGCCGCCCTCCCGACAGGGAGCTGAGTTTCAAAATGGCGTGATAGCCCAGGATTGATGTTGGTTAACGGATTAATTTTCAAAATGGCGCGATAGCAAAGCGGTTATGCTCCGGATTGCAAATCCGTT
>CAZICR010000334.1:0-4155 GCA_964537795.1 uncultured Cellvibrionaceae bacterium
CAATTAGCTGATTTTAGTTCAGCAGCATAAGATGCCGTAGCCCGTATGAAGCAAAGCGAAATGCGGGTTGCTGTAATCTGGTGTAATAGACTTGAGTTTGGTTTCGGGGTAGAGTCGGCTTTTGTGGCCAAAGCAGGTATCTGATCCCAGTTCTGTTACCCTACAATAGTTACAAGGAGTGCTGTAAGAAAAAGCGTAGAATTCCAAAGGTAAAAGTCATCAAAAATAGAAGAAATGGTAGCAGAGTTAAATTAATCAGGAAATTAGGTCAGTGTTAAATAATATGAAAGTTCTCTTTTGGTCGGACTGAGTTTAATAAATGCCTTTATCATCTTAGTATTGCTTGCTTCTGATGTGCGGCTTCATACGTCTAATAAAATTTGTAGGTTATAAATGTACATATCAGCTGAAATGATAAATGCCATAGCTGCACTTTTATGGCCAATATTTTCACTTATTACTGTCGTTCTATTTAAGAAAGAAATTTCTTATCTAATAGGCAGAATCAAGAAAGGAACATTTCTTGGACAAGAGATTGAACTAACAGAATCACTCCAAGAGCTAAAACAATCTGCATCGTTGTTGTCTGAGGAAGTTGCAGCATTGCCAAGCCATCAGAAAAATCAAGACCAAGAGAGGGAAATTGAAGAGTCTGAAGAAAACACCATAAAAAATATAATCCAGAAAGCCTCTCGATCACCAAAAGCCGCTTTACTATTATTGGCTACCGAAATTGAAAAAGAAGCAAGGCAAACAATGGCGTGTATTGGTCTTCTCAATGGAAGAAAAAGTATTTCTTTGGTACAAGCTATCAATGAACTTGATGAGCACTATGGCTTGCCACGTCATGTATCCAGTAGTCTGAAATTGTTCTGGGAAACCAGAAGCAGAATAATTCATGGCGGTCACGAAGATGAGGGAAACATATTTAGCGCAATAGACTCTGGTGCATCTATATTACAGTCACTACAGTCATTACCCAGAGAATCCAACTGGGTTTATCATCCAGGAGTTGAAATATTTTCGGACAGCGAGTGCAAAGTTAAAATAGACAATGCAAAAGGAATAATTCTAAAAAGCCAATCCCCCAGCGGGGCAAAAACATTCTATAGAATATTTCCAACAACCAGAAAAAACTACATTAAAGGCAATAAAGTAAGTTGGGAATGGAGCTTTAAGAATCGCTGGTCAAGCGCTTGGTACAAAGATCCTGACTCAGGAGAAGTTAAGCCAGCCTGGAGTTCATCGGCAGAATTTACTGGCCGTCATCTCGATGAAGTATAACTAATACGATCGTTACGTACGGAGGAAAGCAACCAATTAAAGATCAGCAAAATTAAATAATAAAGGGGACAGAGGATATTTTTCTGCACCTCGCTGTGCGATGCCCGTTTATCGCAACATTAAATGACTAAAGAAACCATGAAAAAATATCTAAAAACAATAGATACAATTATCACATGCTTGCTGGTAATAACTGTAGGTCTTTTTTGCATGGATAAATATTTTCAACTGAAAACGGTTAGCCCAATTATTCTATTGCCTATCCTATTTTTTTTAGGAGGCTTTCAAGTGTTGTTCCAATATTTTGGTAACTTAAGAATGCATATCGCGCTGGGCGTTTAGGCTCCTGAAAGTTCATATTTCGCCTTTGGTCGTGTAATCGGTGCAATATTCGGTGTGATTCTAATTGTGTATTCTATGAATAAACAGTACAGACAAAAAATGAAGGTTATATAGAAATGAAAAGAAGGATAGTAATTGCCACATTAATTGGAGTTATTGTATGGGTACTTGTAATTTCGACACTATGCTCACATACCGATTGTAAGATCACTGCAAATAATTTACCGGGCGTGCTCAGCAGCATGCTAATGTTCATAGTGATTAGCAATGCTTTATTGGTCGGTTTCCCTTGGGTAGTCATGTACCTCAGTAGATCTGAGTACTCACAAAAACCACTAGTTCAAACGACCAACAACTCTGTAAACACCCAAGAATCCACCTCAGTTAATTCAATGAGAAAGTATTCGAACCTATTTATCTTCTATTATCTGGTGATCAATATTGTCGTCGCAGTTGTGCTATATATTGCGGGCTATAAAGCACCCTCAACTCTCATAGTGATTGCAATAGCATCAAGCTGTCTTGCTGCTAGAAAATATTTTAATGATTTTAAATCTAGTCCAACTGCTTCACAAATTGCTTCTTATTCAAAAATATCCACGCTTTATATAGCAGTAATTCAAACCATTGTAGCTCTTGTTTTGGTTTTCATATTATTCGGACGCATACATGGAATTAAATTTTTAACGTCAAGTGAAAGTCTTTATTTTTATGGCGTGCTGCTGATCTTGGGAATTGCGCAATACATTGCAATACGACTTTCGTTTTCATGGTACTTGAAGAAATTGGTTTTGGGTTGATTTGTTATTAATCAGCTTACGCCCTACCCTTCAAAATCTGAATTAAAAAACTTTAGAAAAATAACAACACTCCAAAAGCGTTGGGGTTTGCACCCCAACCTACCCAAGCAAATTTAAATAGGTTAACTGGATGTTAAATTTCTTTCATCGAAAGATGATGCCATTACAAATCTTGTACTATTCTTGCAGTGGATTTTTACATTATTTTATTAACAGGCATTTGGATCATTATGTTACGGACGAGATTTCAAAACTTGAAACGTTTTTGCTGCATTCTGTTCGTCTGTATGCTTGCCGGGTGCGACCCTGCTGATTACCCGGATGAATGGGCGTCGCCTGACAAGGGTTGGTTTTTTAATCGGCTCGATGGCTGCCCGGATATTCGTGGGCAGTACAATGGCGCTAACGAAAATATTGTTGCTGCGCTGATTGGCATGGACAGCATTCGCATGCGCGAACGTTTTGTTGAACACCGCGTTGAGGTACGACAACCGGAAGATGGTGCTTGGATAGAGTTTGAATTTTCTATCAATGAAACAGGTCTTGAGCAACTGGCAACTGTCGGGGGGCGCATTAACAACAATGCATATCGCAAGATCCGCTACCTGCGTAATCACGACTATTACTGTCGCGATGGATTTATTGTGCGGGATGGTGTTGAAAAAAAGCATCTGTACATAGGTAAGGATGGCGACAAAGGTTTGATTGTCGGTCAAGAATCTGTAGTGCAGAATTCAATTGGTTGGGGCGACAGTCCATCAATCGATTTGCCCGACGGTTTACGCACGCGCTGGCTGCGCTACCCCTATCGTGATCCTGCCGGGGATGAACTTTTTCTACAACAAGGCCATGTACACATGAGCCGCGCCGAATGGGTGAATCGCGATTCAGTGCCGGTTTACATCAGCAGTTTCGCGGTTTCCCCTGTCTGCATTCGTTTGCAATACCAATACAATGCCGAACATTTTACCGAAAGCTTTGTAGCATCCCCGAGTGAACTCTGCCCCGAACCCTGGGGTGAGCTTCGCATTGGGGACGGCACAATAGTGCAAATGGAATTTCCCGAATATCCTGACAGTATCGATAGCTACCATTTGCAAATACGCCCCGCCAACCCGTCGATTGGCAAAGAAGCCAGTTTGGTGATTACTGACGCAAGAGAGTTACCCATCCAAAAAAATGAACCTTCGTTGAAATTAAATGCCGTCGATATGCGTGTGCCCTAATGTACTCAGACTTACAAGATCTAGCTGCAGTTCTTGTAACTGGAGTACTGGTCTTGTTTGTTTTTAAAGTATTATTAAAAAATCAGAAACCCCGGGCAGAAAATTAGGGAAAAGCCCGACGGAGGATATCTTATGCTAAAGAATTTACTAATTTTTATTGTATTTTTTTCTTACTCGGTTTTCGCCCAAGAAAAAATGGGAACTATATGTCTTGGTAAAAATCTCGCGTTTCCCGCCGACGAACACACAAACAGACTTTATCTTACAATCGATAATTCGGAAAAAATATATTTCATCTACCCCTATGCTGGCCCAAGAATCATTTCGGAAAATCTAAATTTAGTGAATGACCATTACATCAAAGTCTATTTTGACGGTGCAGTTGCTCAATCCTGGAAAGTAAACTTCACGAAAAGCAAAACGATTGGCTTTATTGTTCATCGTACACCTGGCGCATGGCATAGCGAGCCAATAGATCCTTTGCAATGCAAATAGAATTAAAG
>CAZICR010000335.1:0-4129 GCA_964537795.1 uncultured Cellvibrionaceae bacterium
GGTCATCATGTCCCGTGAAATTGAATTGGCTGATCGTCTGTTAAAGAATGCACCCAGATATGCTGGCGATATGGCATTGCTTGATAAGTTGACTGTTGCATTGGATGAACTTAAAAAATCTATAGCCTTGGCTGCGGAAGAAGAAGCGCTCAAACGCGCCGCTGAAGAAGAGAAAGCCAGATTGGCGCGACAAACACAAGAATCACAAATTGTTCAAGTGCAGCAAGAAAATCGCGCTGAAGAAATTATTAAAGTTCAAAGAAGCAGTTATGATCAGGCCTTGCAAAATGTGAATGAACAATTAGCCTGTCGCTCGGCATTGAATATGCGTGACCTGGATATTGCCGTAAAAAAATTAAGGGAAGTCGATTTAAATCGATATCGTAAAGACGAAACTAAAATGGTCAGTTCACTGGCCGGTTGTATTGCCAAAGTCGGTGTTAACTTTCCGAAACGTGCGGAAGAATATAAAAAATTGGCAATCGCCATTTTTCCGGGAAATGCTGTTATTGCTAATATCAATATTCAGGAAAAAGACAGTTGTGATCTTTCCCTTGCAGGTTTAGGTGCCAAAGGTATGCGCGGTAGTTGTCGCGATCCTATTGGTGGAGGTAATGGTCCGCTTCTGGTTGTGATTCCGGCAAAAGACCGAATCAAAGCATTTGCGATTGGTAAATATGAAGTCTCTATTGAAGACTTTAATATTTTTTGTCGCGACAATAAATCCTGTAAGCCCAAAACCGAAACTGATAATCAAATGCCCGTTACTGATATTTCTTACTCTGATGCGACTGCGTATTTGCGATGGCTGAGTATAAAAACGGGGCGTAAATATAGAATGCCCACTAATAGTGAATGGATTTATGCGGCGACAGCAAATAGTAATAGTCTCGATCCCAATCGAAATTGCCAATTAAATTCCCGTGGGATTCAACGTGGTAATGCTTTGCTTTCAATCGGTATCGGTGCCCAAAATAATTGGGGGCTTGTCAACCACATAGGTAATGCCCAGGAGTGGGTTAGTGGTGCGGGTGGTGTAAGTTATGCGGCGGGTGGTTCCTATGAAACAGCAATGGAAAGTTGCACACTTTCTGCATTGAATCCTCATAATGGGAAACCTGATATGGCTACAGGCTTCAGAGTCCTCAGAGAGATTTAAACTTTAATGTCGAGAACGAAAAAATGATTGAAGCCAATTATTCTGAATCACTACGCAATTTATCTCGTGAATATTTCAATCGATTCCTGTCGTTTGATTCATACCGTATTAAGAGAAAACAGCTGTTGGATTTAGTTGATCAAGGCTACAATGGCGCGCAAATTCTGCAGGCCAGCGAAAATTATAGTGAGACAGATACTCAACCGGATTTTCGTAAGGCAAGCAAACAAAAAGTGGAAACTCTGACTTTGCGTCAGGGTCTGGATTAAAACAGTTAATGAGTGAGGGTGGGTCATGGTTGCGGAATTGATTACGTTTTTTCAAGCCGGAGGGGCGTACATGTATGCCATATTGGCAGTATTTGCTATGGGCATTGCAATTTCGGTTGAGCGATTTATTTATATTGTCGTGACGCAAAATAAAACCAATAAAATTTGGAAGGGCATTACACCTATGCTGCAGGCGAATGATTTTGAGCGGGCAACCAAAGCTTTGGGAAATAGCATGACACCCTTGGCAAGGGTTTTGGCTTATGGCCTGTCGCGAAAAAAATCCAACGCTAAAAGAGAGATGATTGAGTCTGCAATGGAAGAGGGAATTATGGAAGTCGTACCTGAATTGGAACAGCGTACTCATTATTTGGCAACACTTGCCAATATCGCCACATTGCTTGGATTATTGGGAACTATTTTTGGATTGATTGATGCGTTTGATGCGGTTGCACAAGCCAGTGTCGCTGAAAAAGCGGATCGTCTTTCAGCCAGTATTTCGGTTGCAATGAATACCACTGCTTTTGGTTTGCTTGCTGCAATTCCCTTGATTCTGATCCACTCCTGGTTAACCACTAAAACATCAAAACTGGTTGATAATATTGAAATGGCGACTATGAAGTGTCTTAACCTGATGACTGACCACGACGAGTCAGGACGTTAATCTTCTATGAAGACAGTTCGCAAAAAAAAATCCCTGCATGATCTGGTCGAGCTGGATATCACGGCGTTTTTGAATTTGATGGTTGTTCTCGTCCCTTTTTTATTGATCACCGCTGTGTTTTCAAAAATGTCAATTCTTGAATTGTATCTACCAGCACTGGATGCCAGAGCCAAAGAGGATGAACAGGTTAAACTTCAACTTCAGATTCTGGTACGCCCTACCAGTTTGAATATACAGGATGTCAATTTGGGCTTGATTAAATCTGTTGATTACGATTCTGCAGGAAATACTGACTGGAATTTGTTTACCAAGGTATTGGTGGAAATCAAGTCACGATTTCCAGAAGAAAAAAATATCAGTTTGTTGCTGGATAAAAATGTTAAATATAAAACCGTGATAGAGCTTATGGATCATGTTAAATCTGCAGAAGTATTGCAGGTTGTAACGGTAGAGGAAGTTGAATTGTTTCCTAATGTTTCTGTTGGAGTCGCTCCTGAAGAAGAACAGGTGCAGTCACCATGAAAACATCAAAACGCGCCCGCAGAATCGAACGTCGAAACAAACTGTTGAAACCGGCAGCACTCAACATTGTTTCCTTGATGGATATTTTTACTATTCTGGTTTTTTTTCTTCTTGTGAACTCATCCGGCCAACAATTACCGAGTAAGAAAGATCTCACTTTACCTGAGTCAGTTGCTGAAACTATGCCGGAAGAAACCGTCAGTGTGATGGTTACCAAACGTGAAGTTATGGTGGATGGTCGAGTGATTGTGTTATTGAAAGATATTGATGAAAAGGAAACTTTTATTTCTGCGTTAAAGCAGGAGTTGGAATTTCAAGCTGCGCAGGATTCAAGTGGAAATAAAGTTAAATCCTTGACGATTATGGCAGATGAAAATTTACCCTACAGTTTGGTAGATAAAGTGTTGAAAACCTGCCAGCAAGTCAGTTATCGAAAAATTGCATTTGCAGTAACCCAAATTGAAAGTAAGGGACAGGCTGGCAGTGGACAATAACTATCGAAAAATTTCATTGCAATGGACGCCTGAATCACAAGGGGATAGCAAACGATTCAATACCATTTTTGCGGTTGTGTTGTTTGCAACTTTGTTCTTGTCTGTTTTTATTGCAAATGTAAATGTGCCTCCCAAAACTGAACGCGTGGTAGATCTTCCCGAACGTGTGGCGCAATATTTATCTGAAAAACCCAAACCACCACCGCCGCCGCCACCGGTTGTAACACCACCTCCTCCGCCTCCGGTTGTAACGGAGGTGAAACCTACAGTTGTCAGAAAACTGGAACAGGAAGAGGTGGTACCTTTAACCGAAGAGGAAAAAGTAGCACGTGATACTGCCTCACAAAGTGGGCTTGTTGCATTGAGCAACGAGCTGTCGGATTTATTGGATAGTTCAGCGGCTGATACCAGTGTTCGTGGTGGTCTGACGGAGGGGTCGACAAAAACCGAAGTGGCGAGTGTATCAACAGATGCACTCTTGTCCGGTACACCAACAGCGACGCAAACGGTCAATGACGCAGAGTATGTAGCGCAAGTGGGTAGTTCCCAATTGGGTTCAAGGGAACGAGCCAATGTGAAGCAAACTTTGTTTAAAGAAAATGAAAAAGGTGAGGTTGCAGCGGCAGGAAAAACCGGTAAACCTTCAACAGCACGAACAGGTAATGTTAGGTCTGAAGAAGCTATTTCAATGGTGTTTGACCAAAACAAAGCTGGTCTTTTCTCTATATACAATCGTGAAAGACGCAATACACCAGGCCTCAAAGGAAAGTTGGTGTTGGAATTGACGATTGCACCTGATGGTTCGGTAATCAGTGTCAGAGTGGTAAGTAGTGAATTGAATAGTCCAGGCTTGGAACAGCGTATTTTGGGTAGGGTAAAACTGTTTAATTTTGGTCCTGGAAATGTAGAGCCTGTTAAGGTGACTTTCCCTATTGAATTCCTTCCTTCTTAAAATTCCCTTTATATTAAAAATCTGAAATAAACATCCAAAACAAAAGAGGGGCCATGAGCCCCTCTTTGT
>CAZICR010000336.1:0-4125 GCA_964537795.1 uncultured Cellvibrionaceae bacterium
ACAGCGGTATAAAGCCCATATTGCGGTGGCACGCCACTGGCAATTGCCAAGGCCATGGCGAGAGGAATGGCGATAATGCCGACGGTTAATCCCGCCAATACATCCTTTCTAAAACGCGTCGCGGTATAAGTTTCGGTAAAGCAACTTTCACGCAAGGCATGACCTATACGTAAAGAAAATAAATGAGCTCTGTGCGACATATCATGCCCTGTTTTTATGCAGGTTGATCCAAAATCAATTGAGCATTCTTGCATCATTCACGCCAAATTTGCCAATCCTGCCAATAACTTATATATTTGCTGCTTATTTTTCGGTTAATCCCCCTAACTAAAACCTTTGATTAGCCCTTTATTTCGGCTAAAGGTGATTCGTTTTTTTGGAGACAATGATGACCAGCTTGATGAACACATACGGCACCAGAACTTTAACCCTGACCAAGGGCGAAGGTAGCCGCGTGTGGGACGATCAGGGGAAAAGTTATTTGGATGCAATTAGCGGCATCGCCGTCTGTGGTTTGGGATATTCACACCCGGCTGTCACTGCTGCTATCAGCCAACAAGCGGCGACATTGATTCATTGTTCCAACCTTTACAACATTCCCCAACAACAGGAATTGGGAAAATTATTAATTGGTTTATCCGGCATGGATAAAGCCTTTTTTTCCAATTCCGGTGCTGAAGCTAACGAAGCCGCAATTAAAATTGCACGAAAATATGGCAATGAAAAAGGCATTAAAAATCCATCCGTGATTGTGATGGCCAATAGTTTTCATGGCAGAACTCTTGCCACATTAAGTGCAACTGGCAACACCAAAGTGCAAATCGGTTTTGAGCCTTTGGTTGAAGGTTTTATTCGAGTGCCTTACAACGATGTCGCTGCTGTTGAAGCTGCACTTAATGAACATCACAACATAGTCGCGATACTGGTTGAACCCGTACAAGGTGAAGGCGGCGTGAGAGTTCCTGCTGCTGATTATTTAAATAAATTGCGTGCGATTGCTGACAAACATCAACTGCTGTTAATGCTTGATGAAATTCAAACCGGCAATGGCAGAACCGGAACTTATTTTGCGTATCAACACAACGGTATTTTGCCGGATGTTGTCACCACCGCAAAAGGTTTGGGCAACGGCATGCCAATCGGCGCTTGTCTTGCGCGCGGAAAAGCTGCCGAAATTTTTCAACCTGGAAATCATGGCACTACATTTGGCGGCAATCCGATTGCATGCAGTGCGGGTATAGCTGTGATTCAACAATTGACTCCAGCATTGATCCAAAAAGTAAAAAATCTGGGCGAAAAAATTCTGGCGGATTTCAAAAAAGCTTTGGCAGGAAATACTAAAGTGGTGGAGATTCGAGGCAAAGGTTTAATGATCGGCATCGAATTAAATGCAGCTTGTGCGGAGCTGGTTCAAAAAGGTCGAGATAACGGCATTTTAATTAATGTCACCGCAGTGAATACCATACGTTTGTTACCTACATTTGTGATGACAGACGCCGAGGTTGATGAATTGGTTAGCAAAGTTGTAAAACTGGTTAACGAGTTTTAAATATTAGGATTTAAAGAGTAAATATTATGGTTCCCGCAAAGGCACCGAGACATTTTTTAACGCTGAACGATGTCAACAAAGCTGAATTAAATACCATCATCCAACGTGCGATTGAGTTGAAAGCACTGTTGCGTGCTGGCAAAGCGCCAGAACTTTTAAAAGATAAAGTGCTGGCAATGATTTTCGAAAAAAATTCGACCCGTACCCGTGTGTCATTTGAATCAGGTGTCGCCAAATTAGGCGGCCATGCAATCTACCTGAACACCAAGGATTCGCAACTGGGCCGTGGCGAACCTGTTGAAGACGCAGCACGTTGTATTGCCAGCATGGTGGATATGGTGATGATCCGTACTTATGCTCACACTACTGTTCAACGTTTTGCAGAATATTCTCGCGTGCCAGTCATTAATGGTTTAACCGACGAATATCATCCTTGCCAATTACTCGCCGATATTCAAACCTATGTTGAACATCGCGGTTCACTCACAGGCAAAACCGTTGCCTGGGTGGGAGATGGCAACAACATGTGCAACACTTATATTCAAGCCGCTGAACTTTGTGATTTCGAAATTCGCATTGCCACACCAAAAGGTTTTGAACCTGAAGACATTTATGTCACGCCTTACAAAAAACGGGTCAAAATCAGTAACGATCCCAAAAAAGCAGTTGCCAACGCAGATTTGGTTGTCACCGATACCTGGGCTTCCATGGGTCAGGAAGATGAGAAAAAACAACGCGAGAAAATTTTCAGCGGTTATCAAGTCACTAAAGAATTAATGAGCCTCGCCAAACCCGATGCACTTTTTATGCATTGCTTGCCTGCTTACCGCGGCAAAGAAGTCAGCGCCGATGTTCTTGACACTCCTGATTCAGTTGTATGGGAAGAAGCAGAGAACAGAATGCATGCACAAAATGCGTTGATGGAATTCTTGTTATTTTCCTGAATTAAGTAACCAAAGACCCCACCATCAGTTACACATGACTACAAAAACATGAAATTTTGTCTCAGGTCAATACTTGATGCCTTGAATCAGGCACAATCTCACCAAACTTAATTTGTGTTATCAATTAAGTCGTTATGGCAGCCATAACTACATTTAGCTATAACAGACCAAGAATTTAATTCAGATTTGTGAATTGATCGCGCTATCAATTTGAAATACCATAGTACTATAAGTATAAGAATTGAACTCTTTCAAAGTTGGTGTTTTTGTAGACTAAAGTTGCGCCAAGACCATAATTAAGGCGTCAAAAATATAAAAAAACATGTAAAAAGGTAGAAAGCGGTTGCTGTATTCGCGTGTTTTAACCAAAAGTCAGTAAATTTTCTGTTATTTTTCATCGCATGATAATTAACTGTTATTTTGGTAGGGCTAACAAATTTAGCAAATAATAACAACTTAATAGGCAGAGCGTACAATTTATGTTGAAAACTCTAATCGTTTACTCACACCTTCTGGCTGCTTGCGTAGTTATCGGCATTCTTCTGATTCAAGATTTGGAACTGATGAAGACCAAAGGTAGGGCGCTATCGGCAAGTGCCAGCAAAAACCTGATGAAATCAGCGAATATTATCTTCGTAGCTCTTGTAGTCCTCTGGATTTCGGGGCTTGCTCTGGTCTTGATTGGCCACATAGAAAACCCTCAGCAATATCTAATGAACCAAAAACTTTGGGCCAAATTTACTGTGGTTTCAATCCTGTCGCTCAATGGCATCGCCCTGCACTATTTCAGTCTGCCCCGCGTTGTCAATAACGGCGTGTTAGGCGTACCAACCCTGCAACAAATTCTGGTGATGATGACAGGGGCTCTTTCATCTACTTCATGGTTATTTGCTTGCTATCTTGGTATAGCTCGCCCTTGGAATTACACCGTTGATTACAGCTTTGTGATGTTTATCTACACAGGATTGGTTGTTAGTGCATTCATAGTTTCAGGGGAGGTGTTACGTGCCATGCGCAATGCCAAACCTGAACCGCCTGTGCTGACAGATCGAATACATTTAGTTGCTTCAAGAAAACTCAGCAATGAATAGCAATTAAAGTCCGGAGCCTGCTCTGGACTTTGTCGTAATGGCAAATTCGCCAAAACGACAAATGTAAGTTTGTTTGTTTTACCGTTTTAACAATAACAGCCGCGTAAATCGGCATTAACTCCGAGGAAGACACTATGAGTAGCTTTAAAGCCTCTGCGACAACCCCTCGCTTGGCGAGTGTGTTTAAACACACTTTCTGTGCGGTTGGGCTTTCCTTGGCTGTATCTGTTCTCTCCACCCATGCGTATGCTGGTTGCCAATATGTTGTAACCAATGATTGGGGAAGTGGATATACAGCTTCAATAAAAATAACCAACTCCGGGACAACCGCCATTAATGGATGGACTGTCAGCTGGCAATACGCCGGGAATAGCCGTGTAACTAATGCTTGGAGTGGGGCACTGACAGGTTCTAACCCTTACTCAGTGACTAATTTGAGTTGGAATGCCAAGATCCAACCCAACCAAACTGTCGAGTTTGGGTTTCAGGGAACCAAGAGCGCCGGCGCGGCTGAAATACCGGTTGTGTCCGGTACCGGTTG
>CAZICR010000337.1:0-4120 GCA_964537795.1 uncultured Cellvibrionaceae bacterium
CGGATGGAAAATCTTAATATTTCTGAACAACAATCTTATGTTATTAACTTGTCGTGATTTTTTGTTGAAAAATGCGCTCCTGCGCGTGTAGGTAATATACTGCGTTTGATAGGTGTAATCAAAATATTATGTCAAAGTATGAGAATCCAGTCGTGAATTGCAGACAACTCACACACACAAAAACAACACTGTTACTTTTACACACAACTATTCATTAGGTAGCTACCGCTCGATGAATTTTGACGCTGTTAATCACCATAAAACTCCTCTGCAATGAGTGAAAAGTCTGAATTGGCAGAGATTAGTCGAATGAGATGAACGCTTTCGACATATTATTCAATCACTGATTTTAATTTCGGTTTACAAGCTTCCCATGCATTGTATAACTGAGTCTCGAAAATAGTGTCGTCTTCACAATCCAGGATTTGGATAAAAGTGGACAAACGGGAATATAAACGGGGACTGGCAATTTTTTCGGCGGCTTCCAAGCTTAAAATACTAACACCTGAGGAGTCTTCCCATTCCTTTAATAACAAATCAATGACTCTTGAATCTTTTCTGACTGCAAGGCCAATAAAAGCCTCACCACGAATTTCAAAATCCTCGTCGGAAGCGCCAGAAAAAAGTACATCTCTGATAGCATCAGTATCCGTTTCTATTTGCGTTCCCAAACCAAACATAGCCCAATTTCGAACGTCAATATCAACATCTTTTGTGAAATTAATTAACGTATTAATTGCATCCTCAGAATCCACACCCAACAATGCTTGCGCAACGCCCAGCCTGATCAAACCAACTTCACTTTTTGCCAGATTAATAATATGAGGTAAAGCTTTTGGATGAGATCTATGCCCCAAAGCACAAGATGCGGCATGTACAACAGAAGCTTCTTCATCGCTCAACATTGGAATCAATAAATCCACACTCTCTTCAAGAAAAGTTCGATCAGTCCACCCAAGTTGCCCTAATATATCGGCACCTACAATACGATCAATAAAATCTTTACTTTCACTGTATTTTACACCCAATAAAAACTCTTCTTCGCCACCACGATAATGCACTAACGCCAGACTTTCTTCAAAATCCTCTTGCGTAATCACTTTTCGGTAGGCATCAACAATCACACTGCTCTTAGTAGAATCGTTTTCCAATTTTAGATCGAAACGTTTTTTCATATTATTTCACTTCAATATCCACAGACCACACCACTCCACCATCTTGCGTTGTCGCGGTGATTTTGGATTTACCCATTTTTAACGCGATTATCTGATTATTTTTTTCATCCAGTTGAATGATGCCCTGATTAGCTGTGACATTGAGAGTGTAATTTTTATTGGCCGCATTAGCGGGGGCAACAATGACTTTCAATGGAGTTTTTTCACCAACATTTAATTGCATCTTATCAAGATGTAAATAAATACCGGAAGCTTTAACAATAGCATCTTTATAAAATGATTTGGGTCTGTCTGACGTTTGCATAACACTATATGGGCTGAGCGCAACAATATTCGCGCCATGTTGATGCCACCAATGACCGAAGAGTCCGTCTTGAGTGATATCGAAATAACGAAAGTCATCGCAATCACCATTTTTCATTCCGCCCCAAGACCAATTCAACCAACCTGCCTGGTGCTCTTCCAAAATTTTCATACCTTCAAGATAAGGTAGAGGTGTGGGATTATCACATTGCCCGACACGAGTCACCGAAGGGCCTTCACCAACAATCATCGCAATACCCAAGTCTTTAGCTTTTTTTGCAACTTTGTAATAATTTCCTATGGACTGTTCTGCAGCCCAATAAGAATGTGTAGAAAAAATAATATTGGATAATGGATCATGTTTTAATAATGCTGGCCCGACACGCAAAAGTTGATCGACGTTTTGTCCCCATAGCGAGGCATCAATCATAATCGGAACTGTGTAACCCCAACTGCGTAACGATGTAATCGCTACTTTGTAAGTTGCCAGAAAGTTTTCATCACTGATATTGTGATCACCCGCTTCATTGGCAATATTTAAAATAGTCCATTGTCGATTGCGCTCGATACCTGCAATCAATAAAGGGTTATTCCAAAAATTCACACAAGCTTGCAGTTTTTTACCCCACTTTCCCGTAGCGTTATGACACTCCGGAATAGCCACCATTTTGTGTGCGATAGTATTGTCAATTAATTTTATTAAATCTTTCGGATTAACATTTTTATCCCAAACCAAGCGTAATGTATTAGCACCGGTTTTATCTATTTCCGGAATAAAACGCTCACCGGTTTTATCTGAAGACCAAACAAACATTTCATTAAAACCACGCATCACCAACAGCTCACCCGCAGCGGTATAGATGTTTCCCTTATCAACATAGAGTGTATTTTTGTCAGCAACAGCCAGCAAGGATAGTGTTGCAAACAATAATATTATTAATTGAACGATAGTTTTTTTCATAATCTGTTACCTGTCTCAGCTGGACATTACCACAGACGGAAGAAAATACCAGCAGGCGTGACAATATTTCACGAATAGCCTGATTATTATTTTCAATAAATGACGCCATTTACTGGCGTCATTCAAAAAACAAGCTTAATTCTCTTCTATCGCAGTTAATTCAGAATAACATTTCCGGCAAACGCGAATTTCTTTAGCCGTTTCATAACCTGAACCACCAGGATCATTGGTTTTTTTCTTTTTCCCGTCTTTGGCGATGCAGGTATTAGCCTCAGCCCTGAAGGAATATTGTTTCTTTCGTTTGATTATTGCAAAAAGGTATGAAGATTGACTGGATGAAACAAGGGTCGAACAATTTTGGCATTTGTACATTAAAAACGGCTTGAAGATATTGCCTTCCGGGGAGCCGATGTCCGGAAGCATTAATTTATGGAGGAATTAAGAAAGGTACAGCGCCGCGCATGTTAAATAGTAATTATTTTTTGTCAAGCGGGATTTTCATCAAATAATTTTATTTTGTTACATCTCAAAAGCAGAACTCATATTTTACGTAGGTTGGGCAGCAATGCCCAACATGGCGCCTCATAAAGTTAAACCGGGAATAAAAAATGAAATGCAAAATTAATAATTATTTTTAATGTACTGATTTGTTGGGCGTTACTGCCCAACCACTTACTATTTATAATTTTTTGCTTATTCCTAAGCAAAATCCGGATCCAGTTGCCCCCCCGATTCCAGTTTTGCGACTATCATCCATATTATTTAACCTTAAAAATTATTGCCAACTTCCCATACTGCAAACTGATGAAGAACCAAACAAATGAACAAATACATATGTCAAAAGAAGCGTAGCAACTGGCACCACAGAAAATATCCATTTCCGGTCACCGATGAATTTAATGGAAGATAGCAACCTGACTGCAATTGTTACCACAACCATAAAAATGAATAGCCCACCAAGTACATGTTGCGGCAAGAATAAAAAGAACCCCATCATCATCGCTAAAGTAAAGATGAGCGCTTCTGGAACAGAACTGCAAATAAATACATTGTGCCCGATACCACACGCAACAACCGAAAGAAAGCCTATTAAAATACATAGTGCCCAACTAGCTTCTGTTATGGAAATTTTCAATTTTTATAACCTTGCAGAAGACTCATTATTTTGTATCCATCCATAAATCACCTTTTTTGGAGATTCAGTCTGTACATCGCTAACGGTAATATTACCTATACCGTTCCCATCAATTTTTCCATCTATAGCTTTAATTAAAAGCAAATAATCACAGACATGAATTAAAACTCCAATAATCAAAAATACAATTGAAAATATAGTCTTTTCTTCATATAAAATTCCTGCAGCAAATATAAATGCTACGGAAATAAGAATTTTTAAAACATTAAATACATATTTCATATAACATCATCCATTTGATTATTACAGTTAACAGAAACCACCTTTTAGATTACCCAACAAATACCTAACAATGTTGACTATATCCCGCTCCCCCACTCCATTTCAACTTTTCACCAATCACAAACAAAAAAGCCCCCACAATAAATATGGAGGCTTTTATGGATACCTGCTTTCGCAGGTATGACGATAACAAATTATTCGGCGCGTTTTACACTAATCGCTTTACCGGAATAATCCAAAGTCTGTGGGCAGCTGGCGCATCGC
>CAZICR010000338.1:0-4119 GCA_964537795.1 uncultured Cellvibrionaceae bacterium
GACACTGCCGCAAAGAGCCGCGCTTTATACCAAAAGACACCCCCAATAGCAACGACAAGCTGTTTTTTTGACCCAAAATCAATTCTGTCCTTGTGGATAGGTGTAAAGCTTCAGCTTTTGTATCCCATACTCGCCAAAAGGTATTCGCAGGTGCCTTCCCTGGTGGTTTTCGTCACCATTCAGGTAACGTTTCACCACCCATTGACCTTTTACAAATTCGCCCTCTTCAATCCACTCAATACCCGCCTGTGATCCAACCGCTTGAGAAGCAAAGGTCAAAACAATACCGGTTCCTGCAACCAGAAATTCATCTTTCGCCAATTGCATAACCAAACCGGCAGTGAGGGGCCAATCAGCCGCTTTTGATTCAGTAGTCCACCCCAAAGTGTGATCGTGGCGAGCAGTAAAACGATAAGCTCCCAAATCAAACCCTTGCTGAACAGTGTTTTTGCTTTTATCCAGCAATATTCCACGAAGGTTTCCTGATTGTTGATGCAGCAAAATCAGTGGGGTTAACTGATTCAAGAGGCGATAGGATTCAGCCAAACCTGCTTCAGTTTCAGGATTAGGGGAATCAATTGAAAAAGGCGAAAAACCTAACGTGTTGTAATTGCCAAATGCAAACCATAATCGGGGAATAACAGCAGGCTCATAACGAATTTCAGGGATAAATAAAGGGTCTCCCTGACGCACATATAAATCACTCCAGTACTGAAAATCCGGGTTATAAAAATCAGGGGTCAGCAAATCGATTTGTGGGGTGGCTGCTTTCCAAACATCCATCAAATGTGGCAAAGGACCACCGCTGGGATATTCGCCAGGACGCAATCCAGGGCGATGATTTAATGCTGCATTGACGAAAGTCGGCAATGGATAAATTACTTTTCCTGCTGCCGCAATTTCATTGGTATAAACCGCCAGATGCCAGGCAATAAATATTTCTTCGGTTGCCACGCCCTCACCAAAAATATCCGCCCAATTGCCTTGTGTACGAAATCCTTTTTTCTTCCATAGTTGATAAAACTCGGGCACCAAAATTTCTTTATTGGTTTGCAAATAATTCATCAATTGTGGTGGTACTTCTGCTTGATAGGCTGCATTGGCAGCGCGACTAAAATCCCGCACATCTGGCAACATGGCAATTTCGTTTTCGACTTGCAGCATTAATACCGTTTGTGTTTTTTCGTCGACTTTTTTCAGATGGCGCACCAGAGCAGTGTAGGCAGATAAATCGGCTTGCAAATTATTGCGGGAAAAAGGTGAAAGAATTTCCTGCAACCTGCCTTGACGATCCAAAACACGAGGATAAGTTTTAACATCGCGCTTGACCCAACCTGGCACATAGCTGGACATACTGTTTTTCCAACTACCAAACCAGAGCAACACCAATTTCAGATCATTCGCGCGCGCATCACGAAGCAATTCATCCAGCAAAGTAAAATCAAAGCGCCCTTGCTCCGGTTCAATTAATTCCCAATAAACCGGCACCAAAACCGTATTCAGATTCATGGCTTTGAGTTTCGGCCAAACCGGTTTCATGTAACTGCTGGTTGATGCACTGGAATTAGCCAATTCACCACCCAGAATTAAAAAAGGTTCGTTATTGACTAACAGACTTGTCACATTATCCTGAGTCTGCAGACGGGGAAGATTCGCAGCGTAGACACAAGGGCAGAAGCACAGCAAAAAAATAAGCCCGTATTTATGGATTCGCCGAAATAAATGAATAAGTTTCAAACCGGAACCTCGTTATTGTCATAAAGATAATAAGTTGCAGTCTAAAATAAAACCCAACGCTTTGAAATCTGTTATTCAAAGCAGGCCCTGCTCAGCAAAAGACATCACCTCCCGATTTCCCACAATCATATGATCCAATACCCGAACATCAATTAATTCCAACGCCGACTGCAAACGCCTGGTAATACGCTGATCCGCCTGACTGGGTTCAGCAATACCTGAAGGATGATTGTGGGCAAAAATGACAGCGGCGGATTTGTAGTGCAACACCCTCGTAATAATTTCACGTGGATAGATTGATGCGGCATCCAGTGTGCCAAAAAAAATTTCTTCGTAAGCGAGGAATTGATTTTGTGTATCCAGAAATATCACTGCAAAAACTTCGCGCAGATGGTGCCGTAATTTTGCACGCAAAAAATCGCGAACCTTATCGGGGCTGGACATAAAATCCCCCGCTTGCAGACTGGCCGAAAGATGTCGCCGTGACATTTCCATCACGGCCTGTAATTGCGCATATTTGGCCTTACCCAGACCCACACCGCGACAGAACTCTTCTTGAGTGGATTCAAGCAAAGGACGCAACCCGCCAAAGTTGACAAGTAATTCTCGGGCAAGATCCACTGCGGACTTGCCTGCACAACCTACACGTAAAAAAATTGCCAGCAATTCGGCATCGGAGAGTGCATCAGCACCTTGTAAAAGAAGTTTTTCGCGGGGGCGTTCGGCCTCAGGCCAATCGGTGATAGACATAACTGTTTCCTTGTTTACAGATTGTTACTGAACTGTTTCTTGATCCATGAGATTCGAAAAGTGGCGCAAGGATGCTATCTTAACCGCCTTGAGTCAACCGCCTGAAAAGATTAAGGACATTTGCTGATGTCATCACTCACCAACAAACGTATTCTGCTGGGCGTCACCGGTGGCATTGCAGCCTACAAAAGTGCTGAGTTAATTCGTCGTTTGGCTGATGCCGGTGCGGACATTCAAGTAGTCATGACCTCGGCCGCTCAAGAGTTTATAACACCTCTAACCCTGCAGGCCCTTTCAGGTAATCCCGTCCATACCGACCTGCTTGATCCCACAGCCGAAGCGGGTATGGGTCACATTCAACTGGCACGTTGGGCTGATCTGGTTTTGGTAGCACCGGCAACTGCCGATTTTATCGCGCGGCTGGTTCAGGGAATGGCCAATGACTTATTAACCAGTATCTGCTTGGCAACCCCTGCTCCGCTAGCGATTGCCCCGGCAATGAATCAGGGTATGTGGAACAACCCCGCTACCCAGGAAAATATCCTGCAATTGAAAAAGCGTTCAGTAAAAATCCTGGGGCCTGATTCAGGTTCACAAGCCTGTGGTGATGTCGGAATGGGACGCATGCAAGATGTGAACGATTTGGTCGAAGCTACCGGCAAGTTATTTTTAACCGGTGTACTCGCCGGCAAACGAGTAGTGATTACCGCAGGGCCAACTCGCGAAGCACTGGATCCCGTTCGTTATATTAGCAACCAGAGTTCCGGCAAAATGGGTTACGCGCTGGCTCAAGCAGCAGCTGAGGCCGGAGCGAAAGTGATATTGATCAGTGGCCCCACACATCTGGGCTGCCCTGAACGGATAGAACGTATATCGGTTATTAGTGCTGATGATATGCTCACCGCCTGTTTGCAACAGGTCGATCAATGCGAAATTTTTATTGGTGCCGCCGCAGTTGCTGATTATCGTCCTGCGGAATTTTCCAAACAAAAAATCAAGAAACAAACTGAAGATCAACTCACATTACACTTGATCAAAAACCCGGATATTGTCGCAACCATAGCCAAGCTTGCACAAAGACCAAGGTTTGTCATGGGTTTTGCTGCCGAGACAGAAGATGTCATTGTTCATGCCCAAAACAAACTCCACAAAAAAAATCTGGATATGGTGGCTGCCAATAATGTCAGCTCATCGGAAATAGGCTTTAATTCAGATGACAATCAACTTAGCCTGATTACAGCAACACAAGTACAAGATTTACCACGCGCCAGTAAAATAACCCTGGCACAAATGATAATTGTCAGGATCGCAGAACAACTTTCTGAATAACCCAACACATTTTTAAACATAAAACTCATGACCAACAACAAATCATCAAGTGACAACAAACGCAACAAAGCAATTATTGAAGCGCATCAAGTCGCCACCAATAAACGCCATGCCATCAAACAACGCATATTTCTGTTGTTGTTGTTGGCCTTTGCTGTACTCAACGCTGTCATAGGCTATTACTTATACCAGCAACTTATTATCAGTAAAGAAAATGAAAATCTGGCGGTTCTCAGTGACCAAGTTGCCAATGAGCGCAAAGAAGATTTGACGAATTTTCTCAAGCAACAACGAAAGATGCTT
>CAZICR010000339.1:0-4104 GCA_964537795.1 uncultured Cellvibrionaceae bacterium
CAGCGTTACGACATAAATGCTGCTCCTGTGGCGCCGAATATGGGTGAAACCATGGCTCAATTGGCCGCACGTTCTACTTATTGTGAAAACGGAGTGACACCTTGCTTGCCAATGGCAGGGCCAGGCCAGGACAGAAACCTCACGTCACCAAGTGTGGATATTATTTATCGTGATGTCTGGTCAGCAGTGGGTGTGACACCAACACCAGCATTTGATTTGAGTTATAACAGCATGATTCCAGGTGCGGAGCCTGGAGATATACCTGCACCCGTCAATGAAGGTTGTCGATTGTTGTGGACTCCTTATTGTCGGATCGTCATCAACTACGAATACCATATACAACCTCTGTGGGAGCGGGATCGTGGTGGATTCAGCTGCCTGGGTTGCCATGCCAATGCTGATGTGAATGGTAATGTGATGGTTCCATCCGGTAATTTGGAGCTGGGTCGAGCAAAAGCGGCGGCAGACGAGCCAATGCTCTCCTATAATCAGCTGACCGATGGGCGCAACAGACAAATTTTATTGGAAGGCGATGTGTTGACACCGAATATTCCTGTTTGTGAATTTGTTGATAACAGCCCTGATGTTCCGGCGTGTTTTGTTACTTTGGATGTTGATGGTAATCCTACTTGCGAAGGTGTTGATCCATGCCCCTTTGAGCAGGTTGAAGAGACAGATGTGAATGGCGTGACTAGATTGGTATTGGTGCTGGACGACATGGGACAACCTATCCCGCGGACTGAAACCCAGGAGTTACCCGCTATCTTTGGTAACTCGGCAAATGGCAGTGCAGCATTTTTTAATCGTTTTACCAATGCGGGAAGTTCACACTACAATTACCTCAATCAACACGAGTTGAGATTAATTAGCGAGTTTCTGGATTTAAATCGCAATTACTACAACAATCCATTTGAAATGGCGATACAACAGTAAGAATTAGCTAAGGATTTACTGTGCAAATATTGAGTCAGTCTGTGCGAAAAATTGGCGTGCTTTTATTGCACGCCATTTTGTTGTTGGCACTACCGGTGAAAGCCGATAATTGGTTCAGCAATTTGTTTGCTGATGAAATTCTCCAGGTCACAGTGAACGATGCATTCTTGAATGTGTATTCGGGGCCGGGTCGCGGCTATCCTATTTTTCATATAGTCGAACGCGAAGAAGTTATTACCTTAATCAAAAGTCGAACCGAGTGGATCAAAATCAAAACCCGGCGCAATCAGGTGGGTTGGATCAAGCGGGAAGATATGTTGCTGACGCTGAGTCCCAACGGAGAAGTTCCTGAGTTCCCAAAATATACACGTGCGGACTACCTTGAAGACAGAGTTGAAATGGGTGCTGCCTATGGTGATTTTGATGGCGCTGACAGCATGACGGTAAATTTGGGTTACCGATTCACTCGCAATTTATCGGCAGAAATTCGTGTAGCTGAAAATACCGGTATTTTTGCCGACAGTAATTATTTTACCGGAGCACTATTGTTTCAACCCTTTTCGCAATGGCGGCTTTCTCCTTATCTCGCTATAGGTGCAGGCACACTGAAAACCTCGCCCAGTGCAACCTTGATTGATACAGAAGATCGTGAAGATACGATTATGCAAGCCAGCGCAGGTACTTACCTGCACATTACAGGGCGATTATTTTTACGTGCGGAATACACCAATCATTACATACTAACAAGCCGCAACACCAACGAAGAGGTCAATGAATGGAAAGTCGGATTAAACGTGTTTTTTTAGGCGCGTTGCTGAGCAGCATTTATCTATTCAGTCCTTTGTCTTTTGCACAGGAAGATGATTCATCGCAAAAAGATAATGAAGAATTGGATAAAATTATTACGCCGGATATAGAGCGTCGTCGCATCAAAGAAGATGATCTTGATAGCGAAGATTTTGAAGTGGGAATTTATACCGGAACTATGAGTGTTGAAGATTTTGGAACCAATACCGTTGCCGGTATCACGGTTGCTTATCACATCAGCGAAGATTTTTTTGCAGAGCTGGATTACGGTTTGACCAAAACAGAAGAAACCAGTTACGAATTATTAAGTGGTGGCGTTGAGTTATTAACTGACGATCAGCGGGATTTAAGTTATTACAACCTGTCATTGGGAATTAATTTGCTGCCTGGACAAATTTATTTGTGGGACAAGTGGGCATTCAACACCAATTTTTATTTGATTGGTGGTGCAGGTAATACCTCCTTCGCTGAAAAGCAGTATTTCACCTACAGTTATGGGGGTGGAATGCGTTTCTATATGACTGACTGGTTATCAATTGATTTTTCATTGCGCGATCACAGCTTTGAACATGAATTATTTGGAACACCCAAACGCATTCATAATTTGGAAGGGCGTTTTGGCATGGCGTTGTTTTTTTAATTGATGAGGATTGTTTTATGTTATCCATATTGAAAAGAAATTTTGCAGTTATGGGTTTTGCAGTCTGTTCTGTTTTATTTTCTGTCAAGGTTAATGCAGATGCCGCCCCCGATTTCAGTTTGCCCAGCAACTCCGGCAAAGCCATGAAATTATCCGAGCAACGTGGCAATGTTGTGATGTTAAATTTCTGGGCATCCTGGTGTGGCCCTTGCCGTCAGGAGATGCCTTTGTTGGATGCAATGTCACAACGTTATAGCGCAGCCGGTTTTGTGTTGTTGGGTATAGATGTTGAAGAAGACAATACCGATGCCAAAAAAATTATTAAAGATTTAAACATTTCTTATCCGGTATTGTTTGATACTGAAAATAAAGTCAGCAAACTATATTCAGTACAAACCATGCCCACGACTGTGATGGTGGATAAAAAAGGGCAGATTCGTTACATCAATCGCGGATATAAACCCGGCGACGAAAATAAATATCGCGATCAAATTCGGGAGCTAATGAAAGAATGAGTAAAACACTCCTTGGAATCATACTGCTGCTTTTTGTATTTTGCGCAACAGCCTGCGGTCGTATAGAGCCTTGGGTAAAACCTTATGAACGACAAAATATCGCCGATAAGGTGATGAGCTTTGAGCGCGATCCGATTGCGACTTCTTATTTGCATCACGTTTACGATGCGCGTGAATCGGCTCGTGGCGGCGATGGTGCCTCTGGAGGCGGTTGTGGTTGTAATTAATAAAAAGTTTTTTCTTGACCCCCTCCTAACCTCCCCCTTGTCAGGGGTAGGAACTGTTCCCTCCCCTGGCAAGGGGAGGGCTAGGGTGGGGTCATTCGTTTTTTTGAATATTTTATTTCTATTAATTTTCTCTGCACCCGCATTCGCTGCCGTTCTTCCTGATGAAAGAATTGATGTGATGTACCATGGTTATGATGGTGGCGGTGCACAGATTGATGGTCCATCAGTGCTGGTGAGAAAAAATTTGGGCGCTCATGTTTCTGTATCGGCAAACTATTATGTGGATATGGTGTCGAGTGCATCGATTGATGTTCAAACGGGTGGAAGTCCTTACGAAGAAGAGCGTAAAGAGCAAGCTTTCAGCGCTCAATATATTGTTGACCGTTCTCTGATTAATATGGGTTACGTTCACAGTAAGGAAAATGATTACGAAGCAACGACCTATTCCCTTGGTGTTGAGCAAAGTTTTTTTGGTGATCTAACCACCTTGGGTTTTGGTTTTAGTTTGGGTGATGATGTTATAGGGCAGAACATTAATGGCGTTCCTGATCCCACTTATAAAAAAGATATGCAGCGTCGCAAATACAGTGTCAGTGCGTCGCAAATTTTGACCAAAAATTTATTGGCCTCTCTGAGTATCGATTCTGCAACAGATCATTGTCTTAATTTAACTGACACTGACTCCTGTTTGAATAATCCCTATCGTCAAACTCGTTTTGTGACACCTACAGGTGGTGTGGGAACCGAAGCTGAAAAATATCCGCAAACACGCAGTTCCGATGCAGTGGGAATTCGATTGATGTATCACATGCCCTGGCGTGCTTCAGTGAGATTTGATGCCAGAACTTTTTCCGATAGTTGGGGAATAGAAGCATCAAATTATGAAGTTCGTTATGTTCACAGTTATCAGGATAGTTGGCTGTTTGAAGCCAAATTCAGGGTTTATGAACAGACAGAAGCTAATTTTTACGGTGATCTCTTT
>CAZICR010000340.1:0-4075 GCA_964537795.1 uncultured Cellvibrionaceae bacterium
GTTAAGGGGCCAAGGAGAATTTGTACTTTTGCCTGAATATACCATCCGCGTCGACCTAACATGCAGGAGCGACCCAGACAGGAATTCTGGCCTTCAGGTTGTTCCGTCCAGGCCAGTCGTGTTCTGACATCGTCAATCAAATCCTGCCATTGCCCAACTAACTCTTTAATGTTCACCGGAACCTTGAAGTAGTCTGAAATAATCTGTTTTAAGCCGTATGAGGTCCGCAGGCTTTGTGAAAAGTATCCACTGTAATAGACAATGGTTTCATCACTGACTGATTGTCTTTTTCCCAGTTTGCGAGTGCCAAGACCTACCAGTGATAACAACATTTTTGTGTGCGGGTCGATAAATTGATCGTCACTGGTCGCACGTAAATTCAGCTTTTGCAGTAATTTTGTGGATTCATATTGCAATGGCAATTTATATCGAACAGACGCCTTATAAAAAAGGGATGTAATTCGATGATTGAACAGATTTAGAAAGCCCTGCAAAGCGTTATCGCGATTTTTTAATCGTTGTAAAATAATTTCAGTGTAGTGATAGGGCAAAACACCCATGCTGCCGGTTAATCCAATAAAGTTAACCAACACTTCCCAATAGATCTGATTATCATCTGTTTTTTGTTGTCGGGCACGAACCACTTCATTC
Organism: uncultured Cellvibrionaceae bacterium; assembly: GCA_964537795.1. Taxonomy (GTDB): domain Bacteria; phylum Pseudomonadota; class Gammaproteobacteria; order Pseudomonadales; family Cellvibrionaceae; genus Cellvibrio. The sequence goes on from CAZICR010000340.1 coordinate 652, forward strand.
TCTGGAAAATCCAATGCGTTGCTACTGGTAAAGCGTAGTGATTCACGGTTGGGCGGTGAGTAATTGCCGACAAAATTCACATTAGCCCGTGACTCATTGATTAAGCCAGTACTGTTGTGACCTGCGCTGTTATGATAGGCGCTGTTGTGATAGATGAGTGCGCGTTCCAGAATCCGAACGACTTGAATGAATTCAAAATCACCCGGAGACTGTTGCAGCAAATCAACTAAAGCAGAATTTTTTCGCCAGCTCTGGGAGGACATTTCTTTAAATAACCTTCTTTATTTTTCAGTTTAATTAAAACGCGTGAAAAAGAATTTATCGAACAATAGAGTGCAAAAAAGTGATCCAGTATATTGGCATATAAATATTTACTGGAACCAGTGAGCAATGCGTCATCCAGTACTATTTCAATTTCCATTCCCCGGCACATAGTGGTGCGGCCATCAATCGGCAGTGGAGCGCTTATGGGACGTGTATCGACGGACACTATGGAATTGATTAATGCACGAGTAACAGATGTTTCCTTGAAATCGTACAAACGTAAAATTTCTTTTAATGCTTCAGTCGCATTATTGCCACCGGTTAAGGATAAGTGATTCAAATTCAAATGCGAAATTAATCGCCAGCGGGCACGGTCACCCAACGCGGGACGAATAGTAACGGATGGCTGGGTCAAACAGCGAATACTGGAGCAGGGAGGCGCACTGTTAGCACACTGCAATCTGGGTTGATCGAGAGTAAAAGGAAGTTTTGCCGGTAAATCGCGATTGCTGCAGTGGGTTTTCAGGGTCAGGGTTCTGTCTTCCGGAACGTTGGGATTTAATTCGAGATCGACCAAACTCAAAAATACATCCGTACCTTCGTCGCGTTCGTAATTGGATAATTTTGCATGTCGTCTGGATGCAAACCAGAACGAATGGTTTTCTGAATCCTGATGACTGTGATTCATGCCATAGAGTGGTAAAAAATCCGTTTTTTCTCCTGATGATGTGGACGCTGTCACTTGATCGATTGAATAAACTTCAAACCCTTTCGGTCGCCGGGCATCCGGTACTATGTGGTATTCAGATCGGGTATGGGAAAGTTTGATTGGATCCGTTTTGTGTTCAAACAAATTAACGACAGGTGTGCAACCCAGTGCAAAAGTTGCAGCATTTAAATTATGTTCCAGTTCTATGTCCGCATCTTCCAGATAAATATATATTTCCAAACAATCAGCCGCATCGTCTTTAATGGCATTTGCCAAACCGCAAATATCAATAAACATGAATTTTTCAGGGAACACCATAAATTCTGTCAGCAATCTGTAGCCGACAAAAGAAGCTGGTGGATAAGGCAGCAAACCTTCGTTGGTATTGAAACCTACAGCTTTTATGGAACCTGCATCCAGAAATTTTGGCTTGGTATCACCGGCAGCATTGACTACGGCAATTTTTTGTTTAGTGCGCAATAAAAATTCATAGAGTGGATGAATATGTTGCGTTTGTCCTTTCAAGTAAAAACGAATGCGATCGGGTTTTAATTCGGAAAATTTAATTTCATTATTAAAGGTTTGTAATTTTAATCTTAGGACACTGGAAGCATTGCGCATAAACTCTGCGCCGGGTGTGAGGAAAGGTCTTCCCATCAAACTGGCTTCAGCAACTTTGAAGGGGAAAAGTTCAACTTCATAACTGGTACTGAATCGACACATTTCGCCTTGGAAATAATCGGTATCCAATTCGGTGTTAGAAGGGATATTAAATTTTCCATCAAGTTGTTCCGGGTCAGCAGCGAACTGTACTATCGACATGGATGGAATAGGGCGCTGATAGTGAGGAAAGACAACATTTAATAATGCATCGCTCAGCTCTGGAATATCATCATTTAATTTATGCTGAAGGCGGGCATTCAAATAAGCAAAACCTTCAATCAAACGTGAGACGTGTGGATCCTCAACTGTGTCAGCGCTGATGTTTAAACGCCCGGCAATTTTTGGATTTTCTTTGGCAAATTCAGCACCCAATTGGCGAATAAATGCCAGTTCTTTTTCGTAGTATCGCAATAATTCATCAGACATGATCAGAAGCTCGAATATTTACACTGCGTGATACAGGTTCAAGTATGGAGTCAAACACAACAACTTCAGGAGCCGGGTCAGCATATAAAATGGCATCGATTCGAAAACGCAAGGTTCGGTCGCCATTGCCATCATTTTCCTGATAGGTGACGCTGACACTTTTGAATCTGGGTTCGTAGGTTCTCAGTAAATTTTCCAGATCCCGAATAAAGGCTTTACGTTTTTCGATATCGGTGGTGTTAACGGTTGCCAGATCAGGCAATCCATAATTCAAAATACAGTTTTCCAGTTGCGGTAAATCTTCCGGTGTAGAAATAATCCGGTAGCGTGTATTTAACAAGCTTTCAAGATCGCGTTTGACGCTTTCACGTAAATCCCTGATTTGTTGATATTGATTTTGTTCGCTATCAACATGAGATTTAGGATCAAGGTCAATTAATCTGTCGAGAATTGATGCTCGAATATTTTTCTTCTTTTTATCCGGTTTACTCATGTTCCCTCAACTATTTGGTTGGGCTTTGAAGAAGTTCGGTAACAAGTTCCAATTCGGAAACCATTTGGTCAACCTGATAATGCGGAACCAAATGTATTACACAAATATATTGTCCTGGTTTACTTGGATGTTCTTTGACACTTACGTTGCCTTCTTTCAGTGGATACCTTGCTTGCTGTTCCCACTCAAGATCATGTCGGCCGGTAGTGTATTTAAGCAGCCATCGCTGCAAAAAAATCTGACATTCTTCAGCCGAAAGAAACGAACCGATCTTATCACGTATCATCACTTTTATATAATGCGCAACCCGCGAGGCACAAAGAACATGCTGCAGCATGGTTGATAATTTGTAATTTGTGTTGTCAACATTGCTATTTTTTCTTATCGCTTTCTGGATGCTTTGATTACTATAGAAAGCGGAAAAAGGTGTGCCGTAACAATGGCACAAAGGCACCAGACCCAATTCGCTGATTTCCCGTTCGAGGCTGTCAGTGATGAGAATTTCAGATGAAGGTTTAGTCGCGATATCAGGTTTATCTGTTTCGAAAAAATCAGTAGATAAATTGGTAACTAGTCCGCCACCGAGTTTATTTCTTGGTACGCCACGAATGTGACCAAACCATCCAACATTAGCAAATTCACGAATTAACACGCAGCCAAAGGCATAACTGGCATTTCCCCATAAGTACATAGTTTGTTCGGGGTTCATGTTTTTTTCGTAAAAATAAATTCCTTTATATGAACCGGGATTTTTTCTGTAGGGCGTTCGCATCAATATGCGAGGCAGGGTTAGACCTAAGAAGCGTGCATCGGGTTTTTCACGTAATGCACGCCAACGAACATATTCTGTTTGGGTAAAAATTTGAGCC
>CAZICR010000341.1:0-4066 GCA_964537795.1 uncultured Cellvibrionaceae bacterium
ATCGTGAAATTTCAGATCAAGAAAGATATCAAAACCTTTTTGCATTAAGGTTTCAATTATCTGTGGGCCGCAAGAAGTGAATAACTCTTTACCGACTTTCAGTCTGCAATGTTTGGGAGATAATTGGGAGGCAAGATTGAGACATGCTTTGGCATTGTCAAAATCCATGGCAACAACAACGGGAGAACTGGTATTCGATGGCATTCATCAATATCCGCAATTTTCTAAACGGCGGCTATTAAAGCAAATTTCAGTCAGACAATCACTCTTTTGTCGTGAGATAGATCACCGAAGCAATTAAAAAAGGAACAGACTTTCGCCTGTTCCTTTTTTATGATTACAAACTCAAGCGCGATTTATTCGTTTCAAATATTGATTCGCCTATACCCTTAACATCCATCAGTTGTTCAATCGATGTAAATTTACCATTTTCTGTACGCCAGTTAACAATAGCTTCAGCTTTTTTAGCACCGACACCTTTCAATGACATCAATGTATCCACATCAGCAGTATTGATATTCACTTGAACAGTTTTAGGTGCCTCTACCTGAGCTTTCGCCTTGGTAGTTGGCGAAGTGGTTTCAGCTTGAACAAAAGAAATAGCAGAGAGGGAAACAATAACAGCAGATAAAAAAGCAACTAAAGATTTCATAATCAACTCCTTGTAGTGAAAAAGACTTTTCATCTTTGAAAAGTATTTGAGGTTATGTAACAACGTAATGCTTTCTCATTGCTACGGTGGCCATATTATCAAAAGAATTTTTTGACGCCAGTGGCTTTTTTCTGAGATTGTTGTGAGATATGGCTTACACGGATTTTCTAAGAAAATGACCCCCTCCTAACCTCCCCCTTGGCAAGGGGGAGGAACCGATTTCACTTCGTTGTAAGTAATGCAGGGAGTAAAGCCCTTGCTAAGGGGGAGGCTGGGAGGGGGTGAATATCAAAACAACGAAATATCTTTCGCTTCCCAATGTGGAAAATGTTTACGGATCAATGCATTTAATTCCAATTCAAATTCAGAATGACTGGATTTAGTCACCGCTTTTTCAGCAAGTGATTCGCTAACCATGCCAGCACCTACCGTAATATTGGTCAAACGATCAATCACGATAAATGCACCAGTTGCACGATTGGTTTTATAAGGGTCAATCAACACTGACTGATTCAACACCAATTCAACAAACGCAATATCATTTAATTGCAGTTGTGATACTTGCGTTTTTTCTTGTGTATTCACATCAATGCGATGATGAATAGCATCGAACTGACCTGACACCAATTTGCTCGCAAATTTAAATAAATATTCGCGACCCGGTCGCAAGGTTTGTTCCGCCATCCACACCAAATGAGCTGACATATGATTGGTAGGTTTGATGGCATCTTTTTCCAACACAATCATATCGCCGCGACTGATATCAATTTCATCCGTCAGCGTGAGTGTAACGGCTTGTCCTACAAACGCCTTTTGTAAAGCACCATCGTAGGTCACAATCGATTTCACGTGACTGGTTTTACCTGAAGGTATGGATTTTATTTTATCGCCAACGTTTATTTCACCTGAAGCAACATTGCCGCAGAAACCGCGAAAATCCAGATTGGGACGATTCACATATTGCACAGGGAAACGGAAATCCTGAACAGTGTTATCAGCAACAACAGGAACCGTTTCCAAAATTTCCATCAAGGTTTTGCCAGTGTACCAGCCGGATTTTTCCGAGCGATTGACAACATTATCGCCCTCCAATGCAGACATAGGTACGAACATAACGTTTTTCATACCCAGCTTTTCAGCGAATACCAAATAATCATTTTTAATTTTTTCAAAAACTTTCTGATCGAAATTCATCAAATCCATTTTGTTGATCGCAACAACAATATGTTTGATTCCGAGCAAAGAAGCAATGTAACTGTGGCGACGGGTTTGTGTCATTACACCATGACGCGCATCAATCAAAATAATTGCCAAATCACAAGTCGATGCACCCGTTGCCATGTTGCGCGTGTACTGCTCGTGACCCGGCGTATCAGCAATAATAAATTTACGTTTTTCTGTTGAGAAATAACGATAGGCCACATCAATAGTAATGCCCTGCTCTCGCTCGGCTTGCAGACCATCCACCAATAAAGCCAAGTCAATTTTTTCGCCGGTAGTACCGTGTTTAACTGAATCGGATTTAATGGCTGCCAATTGATCTTCGTAAATCATTTTGGAATCGTGAAGCAGACGGCCAATTAATGTGCTCTTACCATCATCAACACTGCCGCAGGTTAAAAAACGCAGCAATTCTTTTTGTTCGTGCTGCGCAAGATAAGCATTAATATCTTCTGCAATTAATTCGCTTTGATGACTCATTAGAAATACCCCTCTTGCTTTTTCTTTTCCATAGATCCGGAACTATCGTGATCTATGACACGACCTTGACGTTCGGAAGTCGTGGTCAATAACATTTCCTGAATTATATCAGTCAAACTAGTTGCCTCGGATTCAACAGCACCTGTCAGTGGATAACAACCCAAAGTACGGAAGCGAACCATTTTTTCTTGCGGTTTTTCACCAGGCTCAAGCGGCATGCGATCATCGTCCACCATAATCAAAGTACCATTGCGTTCGACGACCGGACGCTTGGCTGCAAAATACAAGGGAACGATTGGAATATTTTCCAAATGAATGTATTGCCAAATATCCAACTCGGTCCAATTCGATAAAGGAAATACACGAATGCTTTCGCCTTTAGCGATACGACCGTTGTAAATATTCCACAATTCCGGGCGTTGGTTTTTTGGGTCCCAGCGATGATTTTTATCGCGGAAAGAATAAACACGTTCTTTCGCACGCGACTTTTCTTCATCGCGACGCGCACCACCAAAAGCGGCGTCAAATCCGTATTTATTCAACGCTTGTTTTAGCGATTGGGTTTTCATCACATCAGTATGCACAGCACTGCCATGTGTGAAAGGGTTAATGCCCGCGTCAACACCTTCCTGGTTGATATGCACAATTAAATCCCAACCTAAATCTTTTATACGCTTTTCACGAAACTCGATCATTTCGCGGAATTTCCAGGTGGTATCAACGTGCAATAAGGGGAACGGTGGTTTACCAGGGTAAAAAGCCTTCATTGTGAGATGCATCATTACCGCAGAGTCTTTACCGATTGAATAAAGCATTACCGGATTATCAAATTCCGCTGCCACTTCACGAATAATGTGAATACTTTCGGCTTCCAGTTGTTTCAGATGTGTCAGTTTGTAGTTAGTCATGAGGAAATCATCATTGCAATGTTTAAAAAAAAATTCATGTAGGGTGGGCATAAAGCGCAGCGTGCCCACCATTTTTTAATTTCAATTCAAAATCCAATTTCATTTTTAATTTCTGGTGGGCACGCTGCGCTTCATGCCCACCCTACTTCTTGGTCATCTTCGTATATTCATCACGGGCCTCTTTGGCGCGGCTGAATACCTCCAATAAATATTCGCTGTCTTCTTTTTCAATACTGCTACGCATGCGTTGCAAATTATCAGCAAATAAATCCAGGGATCGCAAAATTGCAGCCTTGTTAGCTTTCATAATATCGTGCCACATAACTGGATCGCTCGAGGCGATTCGCGTGAAGTCCCGAAAGCCACCGGCGGCATAACGAAAAATATTCGGATTACCAATATCATGCGCCAAAGTGTCCACCAATGAATAAGCAATCGCATGCGGTAAATGGCTGGTAGCTGCAAGAACTTCATCGTGATCTTCAACTGTCATAGTCAATACTTCAGCACCAAGCGTTTCCCAAAGTCGGGTAACTCGCAATAAATGCTGTGCAGATGTCGATTCGACCGGCGTTAAAATGACGCGATGATTTTCATACAAATTGGGATTGGCTGCGGTCACACCACTTTTTTCTGAACCCGCAATCGGGTGCCCCAATACGAACTCAGGGGGCATATGACCAAATATTTTTTGTGCAGCAACGAATACATTCCCTTTTACGCTGGCGCCATCAGTAATCGTCACTTTTGCTAAAACGCAACGACGAATATCCAACAATACTTTTTCAACAGACAGAGTAGGTAC
>CAZICR010000342.1:0-4062 GCA_964537795.1 uncultured Cellvibrionaceae bacterium
AGCTCTTCGCGTAAAATCACAAGAGCCTCATTTATTTTTTCGGATGCAAAGTCGTTGGCTTTTTTGATTGCATTATCAGCCAATACATCACTCACTTTACGTTCCTGATGCGCAACCAAATCAGATGTTGGCGCATAGGCACCGGTTAGAATTGTTGCTGCAGGATTTTGAGCAAGCGCTATTTGCAATGTGGTATATGCTGCTTCAGGGTCTGCCACACCAATCACCCACCCTCTCGGATTTTTTATAGAAGGTAAAAACGTCAAAAATTCATCGACGTGTCCCACCAGTAACCAAGTGGTATCGACTCTGATAGGTTCTTGTACTTTTTGCGACTTTAACAATTTAATAAAATTGGGATTAGGGGTAGAACCATAGACCATGCGTCCCAGTAAATTATTTTCTTCGAGATAAGGTGATGGCGGTATGGTAGTAAAATTACCTGTGGAGTTAAAACTGTCATTTGCTTCAGTCACTAACTGATTTTTGAATAGTTGAACTACCCCCGCATCAGGGCCGCGTACTTGGGAATAAAGAGCGGCACCCGCCTCACGAAATGAAGGGCCACCCGCGAGTTCCGCTGCTCTATCAAAAATTTTAAAATATTCTTCTTCTGATAGTTGTGAAAGATATTGATTGATTTCTTCTCGGGATTTACCTTGAAATTGAGGAAGAATAGTTAAATCTGGAGCACGTCTGGTTAGATTGGCGGAACGCAGTAATATTTTAATCGTTTGAATCCCATAGCGGTTTGGACGCGACACAAAACCCGGTTCAAAATAATCTTGTGTCCAAATATCGCCTCCGGCATCGGTCAACAATGACACTTCGTCAATTATATCCTCGCTGGCCGCTCGCATATCATCCACAAAACGTTGTCCAACATAAGCGAAATCCATCGATTCAAGTGTTGGCGGCGTCTGCTTGAATCCTTCAATTTTTGATTCTCCATCCTCTGGCAACTTTGGCGGACTCATAAACAAAGTGCTAACACGGCCGAGATCGTGCTGAGTAATAATTGGAGCTACCGCGAGCGGAATTTCATCCTGAAATTTTTTGCCATCTATATCGAGCGCAACCACTAATTTAATTTTTGCAGACTGCTCCTCATCACGTATCACATCCGTCGCTTCAAGTCCCAGCGTTACCTTCTTTTTTTTCGAGCTAAAATCAGCTGACGTTAATGGGTCTTTACCCAGGGCTACAAATGAATCTCCACGCTTAACCATTACACGAAATAATCCCGACGCATCTTCTGTTCCATCCTCTCGTACCAATCGAATATTGACGTTTGATACTTTTTGGCCAGATACATTTATTTTCACTATAGAGAGATCCTGAATATCCTCTGCTCCATTCGAAACATCATCCGTAGCATCATTGCAGTTGATAAATTTATCTGTTTCAACAAGCACCTGTTCGCCTTCAAATTCTTTGAATTCTTTAAAGGCTTCACATCGTTGCGAGTCATCATCCAAATTCGGCAACACAATGACGCCAGGTGAAATGGATTCTGCAGTTTCATCATCCAGATAATTCACCCACCCATCCCTATTCACGTCAGCTTGCAAGTCCAACTTTTTGTAATTTGCAGACAAGAATGCCTGGTATTCAGTTAACGGCCGCGTGTAAAACATGTCCTTGCTGACTGCTGCTGCATCAGCAATATGCAGAGCGTTTAAGCACATCAAAAAGATGCAACTATTTGAAAAGTATTTCATGGAGAATACTCCTATTGAGTTAGGGTGGTTTCAAGTAATAACTGCAATTGGTAAAAATATCTGATTAAGGTTCTTCTTGAATAATCTTGATACTTGCCTCCGCAAATGCTTCAGCACGTTCGAATTTATTCAGTGACAGCGCATGCACCTCCAATATGACAAAGCCATCTTGCTCATAAACACGAGCTCTTCCTTTTTGTTTTACAATAGATAAATCTGCCACTCTCCAGCCATCGGGTATTTCATAGGCACGCTTATTAACGGCCGATTCTCCCGGTAGTGATAGTGCTCTGGTCCAGAGTGAAACTTGATCCGTTTTTAGTGGCATATCATGTTTTTCTTGAACTTGCGTAGAATTATCTTTTGTTATATTGCCGATTTTTTCAGAAACTTCTGATTCTTCCGTTTTCGTTTCCGTTTTCGTTAATGTTTGTTTAACCTGCGTGTTAAGAGGATCTTGATCTGTTTGCATTTTCGTTATTTCAGGCAGTGAATTTTCCTGAACACTTATACTCAAAGCTATTGCTAGCGCAAGCAAACCAATAAGTATAATTAAAAAAAATTTTGACATATCAAATCTCTATGCATCGCTAAACGAGAAAACAAACATGTAAATTTTATTCGGTTCTATTTATGCGTTTTTTAGAATCGGAGGCTTCGATTCCTGTAGAACCTATCTCAATTGCAGGCGCAAAAGGTTCGGCCATTCCAGTTTCGTGATATGGAAGCCCCATCATCGAAACACATTCTTTGGGCGAATCGAGATTTTTTTCTATGGTGGCAACAACACTTTTTACACGCTGAATATTGCTGTATGAATCAACGATAATCAGGGTTTTAGCATCTTGGTAAGTGGAAATAAAACTGTAATTGGGAACCAGTGGCCCAACAGATACAACAACCGCTTCCCCGCAAGATTTATCGAGTTTTATATAATCTGTGACAAACTCATCAGCAAAATAGGTTTTACCTGGCTCAACGATCGGCGCCATTGTTCGGGCATCCTGAATGCTAAAAATCTGAATGTAATCTTTTGATCGGAATGCAGTGAATCCATTAATCTGCAGTTGTGTCAGCAAGTTTTCATAAGTAATAGGAGCATGCTGGATATCTACTTGAATTTGCTGATCACTGTTTGAGCCAGATAAAATCTTTGTTTGTAAGTCTTTTTCAGCTCTTGATGCAAAATCCTTCAAAGTGACACCTGAACTCAGGGTTGTTACATTTTTTTTCGAACCCGGTTGTGCAACAGCACCTAAAATCATTAAACATAAAACCAATCCAAAACCAACTACTGTCTTTTTACTCATACGTGAACCCTCTTTAATCATTGTCAATCTATGTTTAAGTTGTTGATGGTTTTCCAGAATGCCAAGGCCGTGAAATAACTTGGTGTTGGAGGCAGGAAAACCGCTAGCTGCAATCAGCGTTAATCCATATTTTGTTTTATCTGCAGGAGGTAAGTTGGCAATCACTCGCGCATCACAAGCAATTTCAATATCCGATTTAAAACACTTGTAAGCGAACCACACAAGCGGGTTAAACCAATGCAGCAGCGTTATGCCGTACGCCAGCCAATTCCATAGAATGTCACGACCTTTTATGTGCTGTAATTCATGCATGATCACATGCGCTTTCTGATCGTCGTCCAGCGTTTTAAAGGTACTTAAGGGCATAATTATTTTGGGACTCCAGAGCCCCAAGATGAGGGGACCATCGACTTGCGATGAATAGAGCAACGGAATTTCACGCTTAATGCCAAGCATTTCTTTATGCAGGGTCATCAATGTGCGATCAGCCGCAGATGCAGTGATTGCCTTGGATGCGATTTTTGAGAATCGATAAATTTGCCAGAAGGTCAAAAAGATTAAACAAAGACAACCAATGAGCCAGACAATGCTAAAAAATGAATGTCCCGAAATACTGAACATCGATATAGCATTGCTTGTTTCCTGATAGGCATGAGCACTTGGGCTATTGCTTGCAACTGATGAAGCCGGTGTTGATATACCGTGAACTATTTCATGAGTTGTTTTCTGGCTTGCAGAAATTTTTTCTGTGGATTTAAATTCCAGTTGAAGATCCCAACCTACTGGACTTACCAGACTGAAAAGCAACACTAACCAAATACTGAGTCTTGCTCCGGCGGAAATAAAGTGTTTACAGGTTTTTTGTACTAGCAGCGCTATGGCAATAAAAACAACGCCTTTAATCGATGTAATCAATAACCATTGAGTCAAGAGGTTCAGGTTGTCCATCACTTTTCTCCCGATTTGTCAGTAAGCAAGGAAACCAGAGCTTTTTTTTCTTCTTCGGTGAGTTTTTGGTGGCGAGTGAAATG
>CAZICR010000343.1:0-4043 GCA_964537795.1 uncultured Cellvibrionaceae bacterium
ATTAGCATTTTGCTGAGCTTGGACTTTCTACTTTTACCTATCCCTAAAAATTGGAAAAAGATGGGTTCGCGGCTAGCCCAACGTAATTGTTTTTCACATTTTGGTTTGTCGCTGGTTGTTCCATCAGTACAAAACATCACGAATACGGGAAGCTTGTCTTTAAAAATGGCCTTTCTTTCCAGCCCTGCAGCATCGGGAAAATAAAACTTTCTTACTGCCGAAATCGCCTCACCATAGCGCGTATCTCCTTCGAGAGGAAATCGCTTTATCAACCTGTCAATGTAACCACTTAAATTTGATAAATTCATTGGTTCAGGTTTATGTACGTCCCGCCCAAAAAGAAAAACATCAATCTCCATGTCATCATCGAACTTACAGCCGAGAGCGAGAATTCTTTCCGAGAACTTTTGGACCAGTCCTTCTTTGTATAATCGACTCATTGATCCACTTATATCGAGAACCAAGCAAACACGAGCTTTGTGATTTGATAGCCCGACTTTATCAAGCGAGATAGATGCTTGTTTTACGAGACTGACTAATCCGGGCGCCTTGGCTTCAACTTTTTTCAGTAACGAAACAGGCGATAATTCGGGCGAAACATTTTCACTCGCCAGTTCACCACCAAAGTGCTTAACGAGGGCATCGAGTCCATCGTTATAACCAGCGCAAACAGCAGCAAACCGCCAGACATCATCGCGCTTATAAATTTCTGCAACAATAATTGCTTTTTCTTTGTCGAAATCAGAACCTTTGAATGGAAAACTGATATTGCCGATACGAACCTCACCGAAAGTCAAACTCTTCATGGTTTTAGGGGCATCTACAGCGGCGGTAAAAACTAATTTATTGATCGTAGCTGGAAGTTTATTAAGATCGATGCTGAATACTGATGTTTGACCGATCGCTAGCGTGACTGCACCAGCAGGAGATGAGAGTTGGTTGTAAAAAACCATATAGCGATCGTCAGAAAGTTTGTCGTTCGCATCCAACCCGAAGCAGGCTATATCAACATCTGAGCCAGGTAAACCAGCAGAAATATTGAGATCAAATATATTGCCGCATCCGATGTCAACTAATTTGCTTTTCTGTCCACGTGTAAAAATATTCATGTTGGCTCCTATTGAAGGGCGGGTTATTTGTAATCGTTAACTGGGCCTTGATCCATTTGGACGACAATTTTACCGGCGTGATTTTTTGAAAGGCGCGGGCGATTCTCTGAGCCAGGACGACTGTAATATTCAAGCGGTTCGATAACGACACCCTCAGCAGAATTCAGTATCAAACCAGGAACACAGGTATAGGTATTATCATTGTTATTAGCATTGTCGGCGGAAATGGTAACGTCTGTTCCTGAATTGTTGTCTATGGTCATTGATACTTTATATCTGCGAAAAGAACCTGTTCCGTTGGACTGAGCGGAATAAGCGACAGGCACCACAGCCGCGATATTATCGTTAAGTCTAATCTTAATAACTTCAGTTTTGACGCGACCACCTGATCGACCTGTATCGCCCATGTGTACTACAGCACCATTCGAGAAGTTGGTCATTGCGCTTACGCCTTTTGCACCAAAGGTTGCAACATCATGTTGAGTTCCATCGCGCGTGAGAACCAGGGCAAAAACATCATAGTCAGTGCCTGATTCCCAAGATATAGATGCAGTTAATTCCGCCGTCTTTGTAATGACGACAGGTTTACTATTTTTGGTAAGCTGTACTTTGCCAGAGACTTTTTGCAAACTTACTGTTGATGTTGATGTTGATGTTGATGTTGATGTTGATGTTGATGTTGATGTTGATGCTGCATTGGTTTTAATTTCCTCGCCACCAAAATGCTTTAGCAGTCCAGATAAACCAGAATCAAAACCTTGTAAAAATGAAGACACTCTCCACAAATTATCTTTCAAATAGATTTCAGTAAGAATAACGGCCTTTTCCTGATTAAAACTTGCACCGGAAAATGCTATCTGCGCGCAATCCCCAAAACGAATGGAACTCTCGCCAATATTTTTGATGTAAATATTGTCAGCGCCTGAAGCAGTAAACACTAATTTCTTTATCTTGGGATCAAGCTTATCGAGATCCAGGGAGAATGTTGTTAAACCATTTCCGATCATCACAGAAATGGATTTTTCCGGTGATGTCAGTTGGTTATAGAAAATCATATATCGATCATCAGACAGCTTGTCATTTGCATCAAGGCCGAAACACGAAACGTCCAAGTCGCCAGAATCACACGGAATTTTAATGGCAATGGAAAAGTTGTTGGACAATCCAAGATCACTCAGCTTTGAGCGCTGCCCTTTTTGCAAACTTATCATCTTATGCCTCCTGAAGAAGTTTGGATGAAATATTGGTTACATTGGTTCCCAACATTTCATCAGAGTTAATTCCGTAGAGTTCCGCTTGTTTAATGATTTGATTTGCCCACGTAGTGTGAGTTGCTACTTCACACATTGAATCGTGCATTTTAAAAACAGCTGGCGAATCGTCCGAAATAATGGCGTTGGCAACATCAAGGTCTTCTTGGTTGACGCGGTAATGTCTCTCAATCAGTTCTATTTGATTAGGATGTGTTGCTGTTTTTCCAATCAGCCCATGAGCAATATCCTCTTGCACTTCAATATCCAGCAGTGCGGGGTTTCCAAAATGTTCGAACACGGGGGACGTGAGAGAAAATCCATAAGGTTTAAATATTGTAATCAGTCGGCAAATAACGGGACCAAGGGGTGTCTTATAAATAGTTTGATTGTTCGGACGGCGAATTCCGAGAAGCGAAAGCAAATCGTTTCCACCAATTCTAAGTGCAAGAATTCGGTTGCGAATTTGAGGTTTGTCAATAACCTTTCTGAACATGCGCATTTCATATTCATCAAACACTTCAATTGTTTCCAGGGTAGGCATCAGCAAATGTTTTGTTGTTAAAATCTGGCTGAAGTATGAATCAAAGTTTTTTCGCGTCGCCTTGGGTATGACAAAGCCGGTGAGATTTTCAACTCCCGGCATTTGAAGAATTTGCATCATGACTTGCTGGTTACGAACTCGCACAAAGCGACTTGAAGATGACTGTGGATTCATCGCCTCAAGGGTCTTCGAAAGGTTTTCAAGAGCAAACGGAAGGTCATGTTGAGATACAGCGTCTTCAGTACAAAAGATGACAGATCTGAGACTATAACGAGTGTCTCCATTTGCAATGGACAATAAATCGAGACGGGTTGTGGGTACATACAAGGATGCCCCTAGTGCTGCGGTTTTAGCCATCAAGTGAACTCCCTATTAGTGAAACTGCTTTAAATGGAATATCGGAATCTATCTCAACAGGCACATCCTTGCTTACGGCGAGACTCAACAGATGTAAAACATCAGGAGATTCTTGATCCTTCAAAATTAATCGTTTGGGTGTTCTTCGAAGCAACACTCTGGTTGCCTCTCCAATGCCAGGTTTAATCAGATTTAAGTCCGCGATAGAAAACTTTTTCGATGCACTGGTCAAGTAGTTATCGAGTATAGCCCGACAGTATTGGTTGCTCGACGAGTCCTCTGGAGGGATACCATAACGCTGGAATATTGTAACGGCGAGGTCAGTAATTGACGACGCAAATGACTTTGACTGATCAGCTGATAAATAGTCTTTATAGAAATAGCAGGAGTGAAAATTTTGCTCAACATCTTCGGGATCTAGAAGAGAGCGACTAACCAATCCAGATATTGTTGAGTTTAGGATGCAGGACGGGATCAGATAATCTTCATTGGTCGCTGCAAAAAACGCTGATCCCGCAATGTCAGCGAGCACATACAGTGAACTGTCTATTGAAGTACCATGAATAGCGTTGAATGAATCAATACTGGCTTTAAGCTCTCTGGTAATAACCCCTTTGCCAGTCCATCCATCGACAAAAAGGAGAGAGGTGTCGGGGCTACTTGCTGAAAGAATGTAATCTAATGCTCGTTTATCAATACCTTTATCTCTAATTATCGAAATCGAGTAGTGCTGTACATCACGGTGAAAAATCCGGAGTAGCAATTCCCTTAAGATTACGCCGA
>CAZICR010000344.1:0-4015 GCA_964537795.1 uncultured Cellvibrionaceae bacterium
CACGTGCAATTCATGAGGCCAGCAACCGCAACGAAAAGCCAATGATTCGCGTGAACTGCGCAGCAATTCCACACGAATTATTTGAGAGTGAGTTTTTTGGCCATATTCGTGGCGCATTTACGGGCGCCGTTCGCGACCGAATTGGGCGTTTTGAATTGGCGAATGGAGGAACTTTATTTTTA
Source organism: uncultured Cellvibrionaceae bacterium (assembly GCA_964537795.1). Classification (GTDB taxonomy): domain Bacteria; phylum Pseudomonadota; class Gammaproteobacteria; order Pseudomonadales; family Cellvibrionaceae; genus Cellvibrio. The sequence continues at coordinate 183 of CAZICR010000344.1, forward strand.
GATGAGGTTGGCGAAATTCCGCTGGACTTACAAAGCAAACTATTACGCGTGTTACAAGAGGGCCAATTTGAACGCGTCGGTGAAGAGAAAACCCGCACGGTGGATGTACGCATAATCGCTGCAACCAACAAAAACTTAAAAAAAGAAGCGGATGCACAGCGCTTCCGCGAAGATTTATATTTCCGGCTCAATGTCTTCCCTATTCACTCCCCCCCGCTAAGAGAAAGGGGCAATGACATTGCATTGCTGGCTACCCACCTGCTCGAACAAGCCATCAAAAAATTTGGCAAGAAAGATTGTAAGTTGCGGCAAAGTGATATCAAAAAGCTTTTAGCTTACGATTGGCCCGGCAATATCCGAGAACTCCAAAATGTTATGGAACGCGCTGCCATTACCGCAGGAAACGGTCGCGTTACGGTTGATATCCCATTTGCGGATAAAGTTGCAACCACACTCACTCCCCCAGAAAAAAATCCAGCGCCACTAATCATTCCCGACGATGAAATGCAGGAGCGTGTAAAAAATAATATGCTCGCAGCGTTAGAAAAGTGTAACTGGAAATTGTTTGGTGAAGACGGCGCAGCAACCCTGTTGGGACTAAAACCTACAACGCTGGCCTCACGCATAAAAAGGTTAGGCCTGAAACCTTAAAGGAAAAAACACAACGCCCGAGAACCCATGTAGGTCTAGCAGTAGCTTATGAGTGCCAAGAGGATGCTGAATGCATTGCAATTTGAAGAAAGTCAAAACCCTATATTGGCCAAATCTGGGGAATTAGAAATACCATTAACGTTAACGGATTAAAATGCAGTTTTGTTTAAAGTTAACCTAAAGAGCATGAAAGTCATGCTCTTTAGGTTGTTCAAGGCTTTATTTGGAGTCATAAGGTAATGATGAATGGTGTAATACTATGCGGATTTTTCCATCATCTCCTTTTTTAAAGCCCCAGGTTTTATCAACGGTGGTCACTTTCCCGCTTTTATCAGTCAGTGATACCTTGCCCATCGTCAGTGCCATATCGCCATTGATATAAACAGCAGCATTTTTGTAGGTGTATGTTGTCCAGCCTTTTAATGCAAAGCCTTTATCTTGTTTGTATTTTTTATCGTCACCTACAAAATAAGACAAAGCACCTTGGTAATCCGTACGAAATGTTTGCTCGCCACCACTCAGAGTTGGTTTAAATAAAACGGGACCCATGCTATAACCATAAGCCGAATCAAGAACGTTTTTGGCTGTTAATTTTGCTTTCTCCAAACCACCGGTGTCGTAGTCGGTGCTGATTTGTATCAGGCCCCTACCCCATGCATCCTGAGTGGCTTTTACTTCAGCTTCAGTAATATTTGTATTCACTGTTTGAGCAAAAACCATTGGAGCGCAGAGTACGGCAACAGCTATGCTAATTCGGGTAAAGTTTTTGATATTCATACATTAGTCCTCATATTTGGTGTCGATGTGACGCTGCTATTTTCCCTTCAAACGTGAAATACAACATGGACCAAAGATGAAATTTCCAGCCACAAAAGATTAACATTAGATTAACAACCCAGTTTATTGGCCTTATATGATTTACCCTGTTCATTTAAAGAACTAATCAGGAGTGGATGTGTTTCGAAGTAAATTGTATTTAGCCTTCTTCTTATTATTGGCAATTACCTTATTGCAGGCGGGACTTGCGATTTGGGCTTCGAATGTTGCCAGTTATCATGTCGAGCGTAGCCGGGTCGCTAATGAAATGCTTGCTGAATTTATTACACTGGGCGCAGATAAACAGCGATTGAAAGTTTGGTTGGCGCAATCACTATTGGTTAAAGACACTACTGTGGAACAGCGTGATAAGTATCTCGCTCAAATGCAGCAAAGCTTGCGGCATTTAAATCAGTTATTGGAACACGACCAACAGTTATCAAAACATCCCGAGGATTTTTCTGCCATTGGTCAGCAATTAAAATCATTGTCCATTTTGGAAACCAACGTTGCCGCGCTGGAAAAAAGTTTACAAAACAAACAATTGAAACCCGAGAATGAAGCTGAGATTTGGCGTTTGCTGATTCAAACATTCGATAATCTGGAAGGTCTCGACTTAAAACATCTGATTGCTGATTCCATAGAGCTGCAACGCAAACGCTCGACCGAGGCAGAAGCAAAAGCAGCGACTGCATTGCAAAGAGTGAAACTCTTGGTGATTGCCTTAGCATTATTGGGTGCAGCATCTGCAGTGACATTAGCGGTCATTTTATCGAGGGCCTTGTATCAACCAATTGAACAACTTTTAACGGGTACTTCAGCTTTATCCAACGGCCAATTAAATTATCGTTTGCCCGAGTTGGATCACTCTGAATTTAGCACTCTGGCAAGAGGTTTTAATCAAATGGCTGCTGGATTGGAAAGAGCCAGGCAACAGGAAGAAGACCATACCCGTCGTGTAGAACAGGAAGTCACAGAACGCACTCGCCAACTACAGCACGCGTTGGAACAACTGCAACAAGCAGAACAACAACAGCAACGTTTTTTAGCGGATGTAAGCCATGAATTACGCACGCCCGCAACATCGATTCGTGGAGAAGCGGAAATCAGTTTGCGCGGTGGCGACAAAACCCCTGAGTTTTATAAAGATAGTCTTGTTCGTATAGCGGATACCAGTGTTCAATTGTCTCGTCGTATAGATGATTTATTAATGTTGGTACGCGGCACCCAACAACTTCATTTAAAATTTCGCACAATGACCATTGTAGATTTATGGCAACAATTACAAGCTTTAGCGTTGCGATTATCTTCCAGTCAATCTGTGCAGGTTGTTTGTGCCCCTCTATCGGATGTTTATGCACACACAAAATTATGGGTTGATGCTGATAAGTTACTACAAGCCTTGCAGATTATTTTAGACAATGCGATACGTTATTCAGGCAAACAGAAAATTGTGAATCTACAGATACAAATAGAAGATCAGTGCAAAATTTGTGTGAGCGATTATGGAATAGGTATAGCGTCTGAAGATTTGCCCTATGTATTTAATCGTTACTTTAGAGCAACTAATGCGCGCGATTTACGTCCTGATGGATTGGGTATAGGCTTATCCTTATGTAAAACACTCATACACAGTCAACACGGTAATATTGAATTGTTGAGTGAGCTGCATCAGGGTACCAAGGTATATGTAGCATTACCTCTAATTGAAGAAGATGATAAATGAATATCTTGATTGTGGAAGATGATAAAAAAGTAGCTGATTTTCTGGTGAGGGGACTGCGTGCTGAAGGTTATTTTATTGATTGGATTGCTGATGGAAGTGAAGTTTTAACCGCATTGATAGAACAAAAACCTGAATTGGTAATATTGGATCGAATGTTACCCAAAATGGATGGTTTACAAATTTGCAAATTAATTCGTTCCCAGCAATTACCCGTCCGCGTACTCATGCTGTCTGCCCTTGCTGAGGTGTCTGACCGGGTTGATGGACTAAGAGCGGGAGCTGATGATTATCTTGTGAAGCCATTTGCTTTTGAAGAATTATTGGCAAGAATAGAGTCTTTATCCAAACGCAATCCTTTTGCTAATCATGAGCGCCGATTTGTTGTGGGAACCTTGGAATTGAATTTGGATACTATGCAGGTAAAAAGAGAGGGTCAAATTTTGTCCCTCACCGCTAAAGAATTGGCAGTATTGGAATTGCTAATGTCTAATCCGCAAAAAGTTTTCAGTCGGGAAAGAATATTGGCCACAGTCTGGGGAATCAATGAAGATCCACTGACAAATGTGGTTGATGTCTATATTCGACGTTTACGTAAAAAGGTTGATTCACCCTTCACGCAAAGCTACATCAAAACCTTAAG
>CAZICR010000345.1:0-4007 GCA_964537795.1 uncultured Cellvibrionaceae bacterium
ATGGCATCACCTTTTAGTCATTAGGAGTGTGAGCAGTTGAGTGGGTTAGCGGATTTACAGAGTGAAACCGGAAAGCCCACTGCAGCCCTGCCAGCATAAGCAACTAGCGGTCGCTTGCACCCCAGTTGCGGTGACGCTGTAAAGTGGCAGTGCCCGAGTAAAAGTGGCACTGAAATGCGAGAAATTGTTTGCGTTTATTTTGTGATTTGTTTCCAGTTTTGATTGGATCTCTTGGCACCCTGTCCATGTCGAACTGCATTGATACAAGAAATAACAAAAGATGGCCGCGCAAATCAAATCGAATACCTCAAAGCCAAACAAATCGTTCGCGGATTACCCGGTTGGGTCCAAAGTGCGGAATAGGAATTTACGAAATATTTTTTATTGAATAGATTGTCGATTGCCAAATTTAGATGAAATTTATTTGTAATATCCACCCCGCTGAATAATCTTACGTTGGTGTAGCTTGGCAATATGTAATCGGGTGCTCGGGTTTCTCCTGCTCGATCGCCCACATAAGTGATCGCAAAACCTGTATCGCTGTTGCGCTGAAAAATAGTTATGTCATTTTGAAGTGTGAGAATGGCCTTGTGTCTGGGGATATTAATCAAGCGACTGCCTTTTGGTATTTCTACACCCCAATCCGGATTGGTCATATCCTTAGATGTGTGTGCATCAACAAAAGTGTAAGTAAAAGAAACGTTGATATCGTCATTCAGCGCAGCATCAAGATTAAATTCTATTCCCTGACTTTCCGCTTCACCTAATGTAGATGAATAACCTGAATGCACTGGGTCTGCCGTCAGAATATTGTTTTTTCCTGCACGAAAAAGTGCGAATGAACTTTTAATGGTATTGTTGCGAGAATTAAAGCGGCCCCCAATTTCGTAGGATCGACTGTTCTCAGGTTCAAAAGCATCTCCTGTCCAATTTGAGCCGGAATTGGGACGAAAACCTTCGGAATAATTAACATAAATAGAAGAGAATTTTGATACCTCATACACTGCGCCCAAGCGAGGAGAGGTTTTATTGTGTGCTTGAGGTGTTGCAGAATTGCCAAGAAAATTATCTACATCGCGATGGAGTTTGTCGTATCGAAATCCCGCCAACAGTTTCCAGCGTTCACTTAAATCAATCTGATTCTGGAGATACCCGCCTGTCGAACGTTGCTGCTCTTGCCGATTCCAAAATGGCTGTAATTCTGGAGATGATTGACCATAAATGGGTGCTTGCCAGTTCACAGAGTAAGTTGTGTCGCCGGGATTCGCTCGCCAGATGTTCTGAATTTGGGTGAGTTCGTAATGATAATTATCCACGCCAAGTAACAAATGGTTTACCAATCCGCCCAGCTGAAATTCTCCACTCAATTCAAGTCTCGCGGACAAATCGGTTGCATTAAAATCCCGATAGCGGCGTTGGCGATTTAATCTAGTGCCATCAGTAAAAAATAATTGTCGGTTAGCGGATAATTCCGGTTCGGTTGAATAACCTTCAAGAGAAGAGTTTCGATAGCCCAATCCTGTTAATAAATTCCATTCTGTGCCAAGGTTCTGTTCATAGGTCAACTGATGTCCAATCGCCGCAATTTTTATGGGACCGTCATTCGGCTCGCCATAAAAACGACTAATTGAAACCGCTTTAAAATCATTATTGGCAACGACAATTCCGCGATCAAAAGGGAGTTCCTGATCCAAAATTTCCATTTCATAAGTCAAATGTGATTGTTCAGAAAATCGAAATAACAGTGATGGATTTAAGCTGAGTTTTTTGGTTTCTATAGTATCGCGAAAACTATTTCCTTCTTCATAAGCGCCATTTATTCGCAAAGCGAGGCTGGTTGTGGCGGCTGAGGTATAATCGCCTTCCAGTCGATAGGTGTCTTCACTGGTCATCGATGTCTGTAGATATCCATCCGCTACAAACTTTGGTTTTTTGGTGACTATATTGATTGTGCCACCGGGTTCACTTCGTCCATAAAATGCCGCTCCGGCGCCTTTTAATATTTCGATCTCTTGAATGTTGGATATATCACGTAAACCACTGAAACCACGCCCGGCGCTGAAGCCATTAACAAAATATCCGCCGGGTAAATTCTCGTCGCCAGCGAAACCGCGAATTGCAAAACTATTCCAGGTGTTGCCAAAACTATTCTGCCGCACAACATTACCAGCAAAATCCAGAGCATCCTGAAAAGTGGAAATACCCAAATCTTGCACAAATCTGTCCGTTAGAATTTCTACAGCCTGCGGAAGCATTTCCAGTGGGACATCACCTCGGTAGGGTTGCCGTGTATCAACCTCCAATTGCAATAACTCTTCTAATGGCAACGAAAGTAAGTCCTGAGCAGACAGAGTGCCGCAACTTGCAACCAAGGCAGCAAGAGTAAGGTGTCTATAGGCTATGAACTTATTCATATATGAGTTATAGCAGAGATTATTGCGGATGAGGTACTTTCATTGTCCGGTATCAATTTTGGCGCATTAATTTTCAAAAAATATAGTCTACGGAAGTTAAGTTAAATTTTTTGTTAAAGATCCAGATTATGTTTTTTTGCGAAAAAAATTATTGCTGATTTGTCTGGTATTTCACAATTTATTTGTTTGTTATTTGTCTTGTAGTCATCAACATTTGTTGAGGCTAAAAAAATAAATCAGTGGCGTTGAAATTTTTATTCAATTAAGTGTTGATTATTTTGGCGACAGGAAAAAATTTTTAGCTAAAATTGCTATCTTTATTTTACGTGACTTAAATTGAGTGGCGTAAAAGGTATGAAATAAAAAAGGTGGCTCGCGGCCACCTTTTTTGTTAAGCGGTTGCTTCAAGCATTATCGCGCTTTCACAATCGCCTGAATCAATGACGGATACAATTGATTACCGCTGTTGCGATCAAACAACGCCATGCCACCATCACCGGAATAGCCATTATCCCAGTAAACAGGAACCAGACCACGGGTGACTGCAGATTGCGTGATGTATTCGTTCCAGTAGATTCTGTAACGTTCGTGATCGCTGACATTCAAACGTGAAATTACGCCATACTCACCAAGGATGACACCAATACCTTTATCAACGAAGTTGGTTTTCATTTTTTGGAATTGTGAATCGACATAAGATTCATTTGCCCAGGTTTCGGTTGCACTGGCGTTGGTGGCGATAGAGCCCCATTGCGTGATGCTGCTGCTTGTATTGAGAGTAAAGTTGTATGGGTCGTAGTAATGAACTTCCATCATCAAACGATTGCTTACAGTGTCTGTTGGGATTTTTACAAAATTCACTGTGTGGTCGATATTGGTATTAAAACCTTGAACGACCAGATGACGGTTAGCATTGTTGCCGCCGGTCGCACGAACTGTGTTGACGAAGGTTTGGTTGAAGCTGTTTTGTACTGTGTAGTACTCAACTGTCGGTGTACCGTAATCGCCATCTTTCATGACTTCATTGGTACCGGCAAATAACAGACGGTGGTCGTAGTTTTTGAAGCGGGTAGCAATCTGATTCCACATAATCGACAGACGATTATTTACGTAAGTTTGTTGAGAATAAACAGGTTGCATCCAACCGCCATCCCAGTGGATGTTGATGATTACGTACATGTCTGCATTTAATGCGTAGTTGACCACTTCTTCAACACGGTTCATCCAGGCAGTTTGAATGATGAAGTTATTGGCGTCGGAGAATTTGCTCCATGCGATTGGCAATCGGATGGTTTTGAAACCGGCAGCTTTTACAGAATTAATCAGTTGTTGGGTGATCATCGGGTTGCCCCAATTGGTTTCACCACCGATTGCATCCAGCGAGTTACCTACGTTCCAGCCTATACCCATCATTTTGGTTAGTTGCACACTGGTGACACCGGATGAGCTGGCAACACTTGAGCTTGAAGAGCGGCTTGAAGAACTTGAGCGGCTTGATGAGCTCAAGGAGCTGGATCGACTTGAAGAGCTGATGGAGCTTGATCGGCTGGAGCTGATACTGACGCTTGAACGGCTTGATGAACTCAAAGAGCT
>CAZICR010000346.1:0-4003 GCA_964537795.1 uncultured Cellvibrionaceae bacterium
TTTGGTATCGAAGCATCCTAAAACGCTTGATACCGTTCCGGGTGTAGCAGACCGTTGGACGATTTCAGAAGATGGTATGAAATATGAGTTTCATATTCGCGATAATGCAAAGTGGTCAAATGGCCAGTCTATAACGGCACAGGATTTTGTGGACTCCTGGCATAGGTCACTAATGCCGGCTCTCGGTAATGAGTATATTGATTCATTATTTGTTTTCAAAAATGCTGAAAAATTCTATAAAGGAGAGATTACTGATATTAACAACGTTGGTTTTAAGGCATTAGATTCACAAAACTTAGTAATAGAATTAGAAAAATCGACTCCCTATTTTTTACAGATACTTGATCACCATAGTTTGTATCCCGTTCCAATATTTTTAATAAAGCAATTAGGTGAGGTTGATGATCCTTCAAATCCCTGGACAAGGGCTCAACATTTTATTGGTAATGGCCCGTTTACGATTGATGAGTCGACGCCGGGAAAGGTATTTCGTGTTAAGAAAAACCTCAATTATTGGGATGCTGAAAACGTCAAGTTGAATGCAATAAACTTTTACCCTATTGAGCAGCTTTTGTCCGAAGAAAGAATGTTTCGTTCCGGCTATTTACACAAAACGAATTCAATTCCAATTCAAAAGATTAGTCAATATAAAGGCAGTGACTTATTTCGTTCGCACCCTCAACTTGCTACATATTTTTATTTAGTCAATGTTACTAAACCACCATTAGATGATGTTCGTGTTAGAAAGGCTCTCGCATACACTATAAATCGTGAGGCTATCACCCAACATGTTACAAAAGGCAATCAAATACCTGCCGGAGCTTTAACTCCACCAAACACTTTGGGGTACAACTCCAGAAATAACGTTAAGTATAGTCCTGATCTGGCTAGAAAATTACTTGCAGATGCTGGATATCCAAACGGTGATGGCTTCCCTGAAGTTGAACTCATATATAATACTAGTGAAGACCATCAAAAAATTGCGCAAGCAATTCAAGAAATGTGGAAAAGAGAATTAGGGATTAGCATTAAAATAAGAAACGAAGAATGGAAAGTATTTTTAAATTCACAAAAACAATTACAATTTAGTCTGGCTAGAATGGGTTGGGTTGGTGACTATGTAGATCCCAATACCTTCTTGGAGTTATTTATTACCGATGGCGGTAATAATCGCACTGGTTGGTCCAATGCTTTGTATGACGAATTAATCAAAAAAGCGTCTCGCTCCAATGATCGTGCAGAGCGTTATGAATATTTTATGCAGGCAGAAGATATATTGGTAGAACAATTACCGATGCTGCCCATCTATTATTATTCAAATAATTATTTGCTTACAGAAAATGTTAAGGGAGTTTACGACAACTTGATGGATTATCATCCTTACAAATATATTTATCTTGAATCTGATAGAGAAAAGAATGAGTAATCTATGTTAGGTTTTATTTTTAAACGAATGCTGCAAGCTATCCCTGTTTTGTTTCTGGTCGCAACCGTGACATTTTTTATGGTGCGCTCAGCCCCTGGCGGCCCATTTGATAAGGATCGGGTTGCTCCACCAGAAGTATTAATTCAGCTCAATAAACGCTATCATCTAGATGACCCGCTCTGGACGCAATACATAAATTACATGGGCAATTTATTACAAGGTGATTTTGGCCCATCATTTAAATACGCAAGCCATTCCGTTACTGAATTAATTGCAGCAGGATTTCCTGCGACTGCTGAATTATCTCTTTATGCAATTTTATTTGCTTTGGTAATGGGTTTGTCGGCAGGAATTTATGCGGCACTGAAACATAACACTGCAGGTGATTATGTTCCCATGACTGCTGCCATGTTAGGTATTTGTATGCCTACCTTTGTGCTCGGGCCAATTTTATTATTAATTTTCGGTTTGTGGTTGGGGTGGTTACCTGTTGCTGGTTGGGGGCAAGTTCCTGGCGATAAAATTTTGCCGTCCATTACCCTTGGTTCTGTTTATGCCGCTTATATTGCGCGTATTAGTCGTGGTGGTATGTTGGAAGTGTTGTCGCAGGACTACATTCGCACGGCGCGTGCAAAAGGCTTGTCCAATCAGCGCATTATCTTTGTTCACGCCTTACGCGGAGGAATTACACCGGTAGTTTCGTTTTTAGGGCCAGCAATTGCAGGGTTGTTGGCAGGTTCATTTGTTGTTGAATCTATTTTTCAGGTTCCAGGGCTGGGGCGCTTTTATGTGATGGCAGCATTTAATCGCGATTACACCATGATTTTGGGCTGCACTATCTTTTTTGCGTTTTTAATTATTCTGTTTAATTTGTTATCCGATATTTTATTGGTTTGGTTAAATCCCAAATTACGTCAGCAATTGAGTAAGGGAGTTTAATCATGACATCATTAACTTTAGCGAAAACAGAAAAAGGTACATCGCTGACGCAAGATGCCATTCGGCGACTCAAAAAAAATAAAATGGCGATGATAGGTTTTTGGATTTTATTATTCATGGTGTTAATTGCGTTATTAACACCATTGATAGCGCCATATTCTTATGAAGAACAAAATTTGGAACTGGGAGCTTCAGCACCTTCTGCAAAACATTGGTTAGGTACCGATGTGTTAGGCCGCGACCAATTAACCCGCATTATGTACGGCAGCAGGGTTTCTCTGATGGTGGGTTTTGTAGCAACGGCTGTCGCACTCACCATTGGTGTTTTATGGGGCGCTATTGCAGGATTTATGGGTGGCAGAATTGATGCGGTGATGATGCGATTTGTTGATGCACTTTATGCATTGCCATTTACCATTTTTATAGTGTTATTAACGGTTATTTTTGGCAGTAGTATGTTGTTGTTGTTTTTGGCAATCGGTGCCGTGGAATGGTTAACCATGGCACGAATTGTTCGTGGTCAGGTATTAAACGTTAAACAACAGGAATTTGTTGAAGCTGCAGTTTCTATGGGCTTGTCGCCTTGGCAAATTATTTCACGCCATATTATTCCCAATGTGTTGGGGCCTATTATTGTTTATACAACTCTCACAATTCCCAGTGTGATTTTATTGGAATCATTTTTAAGCTTCTTGGGCTTGGGTATTCAGCCGCCTGCCAGTTCATGGGGATCATTGATTTCCGGTGGTGTCGAAACCATGCAGGAATATCCCTGGTTGATTATATTTCCGGGTTTGACGTTAACTATCACATTATTTTCGCTTAATTTTTTGGGTGATGGTTTACGCGATGCACTTGATCCACGATCGGCGAGGGATTAATGATGACTCATTTATTATCTGTTAAAAATTTGCGTGTGGTATTTAATACGCGCCAAGGCCAAACAGTCGCCGTTGATAATCTTTCCTTTGATTTAAATGCGGGTGAAACATTAGCGATTGTCGGTGAATCTGGTTCGGGTAAATCAGTTGCTTGTTACAGCTTGTTAGGTTTAATTCCAACCCCACCAGGAAAAATTGAATCGGGGTCGGTTATTTTTCAAGATCAGGATTTATTGCATTTGGACGAAATTCAATTACGAAAAGTTCGCGGCAATAATATCGCGATGATTTTTCAGGATCCAATGACTTCTTTGAATCCTTACATGCGAATTGTGGATCAATTGGTAGAGGCACTGAAACAACATCAGCAAATCAATAAAAAAGAAGCGCGTGCAAAAGCAATAGCTGCATTGATCGATGTAGGTATTCAGGATGCAGAAAAGCGAATTGATGATTATCCCCACCAATTTTCCGGTGGCATGCGTCAAAGAGTGATGATTGCCATGGCGTTAATGGCAGAACCACAATTACTGATTGCTGATGAACCTACCACTGCTTTGGATGTGACCGTTCAAGCGCAAATTTTGAAATTGATTAAGGATATTCAGGTCAAACGGCAGTTGGCGGTGATTTTTATTACCCATGATCTGGCTGTAGCCGCTCAGGTGTCCAATCAGATTTTGGTGATGGAAAAGGGAATGCAAATTGAATACGGTGAAACCAAAAAAATATTTGCTGAATCACAACATCCCTATAC
>CAZICR010000347.1:0-4003 GCA_964537795.1 uncultured Cellvibrionaceae bacterium
CCCGGTAAGGTGGCAATCGATACCTCCGCAATCCCGCCCGCTTTCACGGCATCCATCACTTGTGTTAGCACCTGGGTTTGCGATTCGCGGTCAGCAATAATCACTACCGTGTCTTCCACTCGCTCGACATGCAGCCGCTCAATCAATGGACGCACTTCGCGTATATCTACACGACGCTTGTCCATCCAGATATCTCCATTAGGGCGAATTGCAATCAGAATATTGCCTGATTCCTGACTTTCGCCGGTCATAGCTAATTCTTTGTTCACCGTAATCCCGGATTCTTTAACGAAGGAAGTGGTGATAATAAAAAAGATCAAAAGATTCAGTACAAAGTCGAGCATCGGCGCGAGATCTATACCTGTTTCTTCACTCTCTTCACTGTGACGTTTTAAAATCATGGCAACTAACCTCGCTCGGATGCAGCTATTGATACGTTTTGAATGCCGCCTTGACGAACCTGGTCAATGACTTGCACCAAAATTCCGGTTTGAGCACCTTTTTCGGCAACGACAACTACCGAATCATCAGGCCGTTGAGCATGTAATCGTTCGATATTCGCCCGTACTGCGCGGACATCGACACCTTTTTTGTCCACCAAAATTTTCCCCGCCGCATCAATCACAATCACAATACTTCCCGCTTCTTTTTTCTCTGTTGCTGCTGAAGAATTGGGTCGACTAACTGTGAGTCCAACCTCTTTGGCAAATACAGCGGTGATAATGAAAAAAATCAGGAGATTGAGAACGAAATCGAGCATGGGCGCCAGATCAATTCCAGTTTCATCCGTTACTTCTGACATTCGTCTTTTTAATCGCATAACCATAACTCCCAATGTATTCGCACAAACCAATTGCGAATCAAATTTACCGGCCGCTATCACTGTCAAAATGAAAATTTATCAGCCAATCGTTCGGTTTCTCTGGATACTTTTTTTCTGAAAAAATACACCGGATACAATCCTGAAATACTCACGGCAAGACCAGTCAGGGTACAGATCATGGCTTCGGAAACGCCCGTCGCCATGGACCTGGCATCTGCAGAACCCAGTGCTGCCATAGAGTCGAAAACAGCCAGCATCCCCAGAACAGTTCCCACCAAGCCCAACAAAGGACTCATGGGAACCAGAACACGCAAAACCAGCAGGTATTTGTTCATGCCCGAATTGAGTCGGGAAATCATCGCTGCTCTGATTTGGCGAGATGCCCAGGTCATTTTGTTGGGGCGAGCATGCCATTGCGCCAACATGCTCGCGGTTGACTCAGGCAACACCTTGTTGAAATACCAGATACGCTCTAACACTATGGTCCACATGACCACGCAAGAGAGGAATATCCAGACAACGACCGGACCACCGAGCTGACGCATGGAAATGAGCGTGTCAAAAGGTGCTGTGATGAAATCAAGCATGACGTTTCCCCTCTGCCTCCAGAGTCTCAAGACGTTCTGCCAGGAGGCCGGCACTTTGCTCATCCAGTACTTGGGTGATGGATTTGGAGATGGAAACCAGCCAGGCATTCATGAACAGCAGCGGGATGGCAATTGCCAGACCCAGTACCGTTGCAATCATGGCTTGTGAAATCCCTGCAGCCATCAACTTCGGATCACTGGAACCTGATTCAGTAATACTTTGGAAGGTTAGGATCATCCCCACTACTGTACCGATCAACCCCAATAACGGTCCTGCCGCCACACAGAGTTTTAACAAGGATTGATAGCGTTCCAAAGGTGGAATTTCTTTCAGCACAGCTTCGGATATTCGCAACTCCACTACTTCGGCAGTCATCTCCAGCTTTTCAGTGTCGGCGCCTTTAAAAGTGGCCAAGACTCGACCCAACGGATTGGTGGGTTGCGGATCTCTTACGAAATTCAGTTGTTCACGAACTTTGAAGCGGACAGCAGCCAGATAGAATAATTGGTAAACCCCCAAAACAAACCCGACAAGACCAACCACTAAGATGATGTAGCCAACCTCTTCACCCATGTGAATTCGTTCCATAAAGGTGGGGCGTTGCGCATAAATTGAAAGCAGGGTACCGCGTGTTGGATCAATAACCCCTTTCACATAGCCACCTGTGACAGTGGATAATGCTGCAGCAGGTTTTGAATACTTGGATCCAGGTTGACGCGCCATAACCGCTAACTGCTCCTGACTCGGCAAATAGTTCATGTAGCGACCATTGGAGACAGCAGTGAACGGACCCACGCGAACCACCTCAGCTTCTTCGTTTTTCCCCTCTGCCGTGATGATTTTGGTTTTGTACTTAATCACCTTGCCGGTTTCTGTCATCTCGCGTTGTAATTCAAACCAGAAACGTTCCAGATCACCGATAGACGGTAATGCTTTTGATTGCGCAAGACCGGTAGTAAACGCCGCGCGTCCAGGGTACTGGGCACTGATCATCGAGTTGGTCACGACTGACGAAAAGTCGTTAGCCACTTGACGAACAACCCCGAACATCTCACCCAAATTACCTGCGCGAGCATCCAGTTGTTCTTGCAAATCGGTCAGCGTTTTTTCATTCGCATCAAAAGTTGCAGTTAATTGTGCACTGAGTTGTTTCTGTTCATTCAATTCAGCTCTGGCTTGATTCATCAGGGTGACTTGATTGTCACGTTCAGCGATAAACTTCGCTTCCCGTTCAGCATTGGCTTTGGCTTCTGCAGCACGAATGTTGCGAGTTTGTTCAAGCAATTCATCCAGACTTGCTGGCGCTTGCGCTTGAACGGATGTAACTCCTAAAACAATCGTCATTACACCCAAAAAAATCAGCTTTGAAAGATGCAGGTTTTTCATTACTTGGACTCCTTCGGAGAATTGATAGCCACTTCGATAAAGTTGGGTGCCGCTTGCTTCTTGGCAACTTTCAATGCTTCAACCATGTAGCTGCTGTAGGAATTATCGATAACCCATTTTTTGTTATCGACATCCCAGTAACCCACCTCTTTACCATCGCGCGTTTGATACATGAGCGACACCCGGCCGCTGCGTAAAAATTCCACCGTTTTATCTTCCACTTTGCCCTGATACACCTCGATAGTGCGTCCATACTCCACTTCGATTTGATAGGCCTCAACCAGACGGCGATATTTCTCGGAGGTTGAAACATCGGCACGATCCATCATGGCCTGTAACTGAGCCAAACGATTTTTGCGTTCATCTGGAAGAAAGGGCACGTCGAGACTGACAAAAGTGACGAGCGCAGACAGCATTTTGTTCATCAAGGGAAGCACTTCGCGAGACGTAGTTTCGATAGTGCTGATTTGGTTGGTCATCTCGGCAATTTGGGTTTTTTGAGACTCCACTTGCGCTGCGATTTGCTCGTTATAGCCCTTCAAACTTTGCGCTTCAGCAATCATTTGTCGGTAACTGGCAACTGACTTACTGGCTTCATCATCCAGCTCGACAATTTTTTTCTGTGAAGCGACGGCTGCCTGTTCAGTCTTGGTTTGCTCGCTAACAGCGGCATTAACGGTATCGACGTCTGCTGCTACAACCCCTTGCGCCAGCGCGAGAAGCACTGAAGAAGCACAAGCAGCCATAATCGCTGAACGAATGACGTGGTTAGGTTTTGGGTTCATATCTCAATTTTCCTCATCTCAGGGGCAACATCTTTACTTCCGAAACATTGAATTAATTTCAATCACAATGTTTCTTCCAGAAAAAACGCCATTTAAAAAAACAGTCTTCAGTAACTAAGACGTCAGGATTTTTTCTTACCCTACAATTTCCCGTAGAAACTCATGCACAATCTGTTTCACCATCGAGCACAACATCAGTGAACCTCTCCAAAACCTTTGGGAGCCTTTCGGTGTTGGCTAGCTGCCTCGTAAGCTGCTGCAATACGAAACAAAACCGGTTCTGAAAAGGGTCTGCCTAAAAAATCAATATTGACCGGTAATGCAGCGGCGACTGGCCCTACCATGCGGGTGCCATCAGGCGAGCTGACATCAGCAACCCGGTCATAGACTTGTGTGGTAAATCCAGCAGGCACTGAAATAG
>CAZICR010000348.1:0-3989 GCA_964537795.1 uncultured Cellvibrionaceae bacterium
GACTGATTTGGCAGATCAATCCTGGAAAGTGATTTTGGGTTCTGCCAATGGTTATGTGAGCAGTGAATGGCGATCCCGTGTGTATACACCCTACGCGCAAGTCCTTGCGGGAAAATACCCGCTGAATCCCTCTTCCAGTGATGAAGTGGCTATGTTGGACTTCAGTACTTTTTTCAAACCAGGTGGCACTATTGATCAATTTAACGAGGAATTTTTATCAGCGTTTATTGATACTAAAAATGGTTGGCGAAATAAAGGCGTTGATAATTTTAGCCTTGGTATTTCTGCGTCTACATTAACTCAATTAAGTAATGCGATGGAAATAAAACGTATGTTCTTCCAAGCCGGAGGTGAGTTCCCTTCGGTCGAGCTTGAATTGCGTCCGTTGAATATGAGTGAAAAACATTCGAGATTCACGTTGGAATTGGGTGAAACCCAAGTTGAATATAAACACGGCCCGAAATTCTGGAAACCCATTAAATGGTCCGGTGGTGACGATAGTCTGCGCTTGCGAATAATTTTTGAAGATTTGACCGATTCCATTCATGAAAAAACATTTACAGGTCCCTGGGCGCTATTCCGATTACTGGATGCTTCCAAAATTACCAAAACAGCATCGTCGAATGTTTATTTGATTGCATTTTCAGTAATTGATAATGGCAATATGGAAAACCAGATTTCTTATGAAGCCAAAACGAAAAGTGTTAATAATCCTCTAAGACGGGGATTGCTCACAGCATTTAAGTGTCCGGAAAGAATTTAGGTGTTAATGTGAATTACAAAAATGAAACAGGTTTTTTTGGCAAACTACCCGGATACGGTGATTTTATTTATCGTGACCTGCCCAACTCTATTATCGAAATATGGGATTCCTGGCTACAACTTTATATCAAATCATCACAGGAACAAATTGGCGAAGATTGGTTGGATATTTATCTGACCAGCCCCATCTGGCGGTTTGTGTTAAAACCTGGTGTGCTTGATGAAAACACTTGGGCAGGAATTGTATTGCCCAGTGTCGATAAAGTTGGCCGTTACTTTCCTTTTTCGATATTGTCAAAGCTGACAACGCCTGTTAATCCGTCAAATTTTATTTGTGTGCAGGAAGAGTGGTTTTCAGATTTGGAAAAATCTGCATTGAGCGCACTGAATCGGGAATTGGATTTGGAACAATTATTGGCTCAATTACAGGATTTGAGCATTCCTAAAGATTTAACTTATGAAAAAGCCGGCAATCTTGTTCTCTCTTCCAATTTGCTTGTGAAAATGGATTTGGAAGAACAATCACCCGTAACTACTTTTCCGTCGATGTTGGATATTTGTCTGGATAATTTGTTGCCGACCTACAGTATTTGGCACACCAAAGGATCTGAAAAAGTTGAACCTTGTGTCTTTGTATCCCGCGCTTTGCCTTCAGGTCAGGAAGTTCCTTCGATGATGGATGGCGCTTGGGATCATGGCGGATGGCAAGAGCCTTATAAACTCAGCGCAATGACGATTCAGGAACAATGAAGATGGCTTTGGGCATGACCAATACACAATTTATTCCTATTGAATGGTCGGGCTTTAGCATGACGGATGTGGGAACTGTGCGCAGTGTTAATGAAGACTCTTTACTCATGTTACCCCAGTCGGGTCTATGGGCTATTGCAGATGGTATGGGTGGGCATCAAGTGGGTGATATAGCATCTAGAAAAATTGTTGATGCACTGTCAAAAATTCCACCGATTGAATTGTTGAGTGAAGTTGTTGATGCCGTTGATGATGCACTCATTAATGTGAATTACGACATTATCGATTACGCCAGCCAGCAGCCTGGAAATTTTTCAATGGGCAGCACCATTGTCAGTTTGATTATCCGTGGGCGAGTGGGAGCTGCATTGTGGGTAGGTGATTCACGATTGTATCGCTATCGCAACGGACAACTTAGTCAAATGACGCGTGATCACAGTCATGTTGAAGAGTTATTGCAAATGGGTCATATCAGTGCCGAGGAAATGGAACATCATCCGCAGCGTAATGTCATCACTCGTGCAGTCGGTGGTGAGGAGGAACTCTACGCCGATGTAAATATTTTCAGCGCACAAATTGGCGATACTTTTTTACTGTGCAGTGATGGTTTATACAACGCAGTTCCGATTGATGAAATAACATCTGTTTTGAATTACAGAAACGCAGGAGACTGTGCACAGATGCTGATGCAAATTGCGCTTGAACGTGGAGCAAACGATAACGTTTCTATCATAGTCTTAAAAGGCGAAGCAGGAAGGTAGTAGAGATCTGATGGAGACTCCGGATAACAAAAATAGCGGTAATCCCGGTGACGATAAAACGCGTATGGATCCATCGCGTTCAGACCCGCGTTCAGAGCCGCGTTCAGATAAGTCACCTTCGGATAAGCCCGGTATGGATAAACTGCCGCTACAGGAAAAACCTGTTGCATCAGCAGACAAAACCCTGTTTGTTGATAAAACCAGAATTGCAGTTCCGGAATCAAAACCGGTTAAGCCTAAAAGTGATGAAGCCAACAGACCCAAAACTGATTCGGATAAAACCCGTTTCGCAGAGCCAAAACCAACTAACCCGGTTAATACAAATTCAGTGCGACCTGATGCATCGGCTCAATCCGATCAGGAAAAAACGCGATTGGTGAATGCGCAAAAAAAAGTTTCGGTAAATGAAAATGCTCCACCCAAAGATACAACCAAATTTTCACCTTCAACACGTCCTCTGTCTGCAAAAAAGACTGCTGAATCTCTTTCCGCTGCCAATACTGCATTGATTAAAAACTTAAAAGAAAGTGGTGATCATGTTGTTCTGAAAGGCCGTTTTGTGCTTGAAGATATGTTGGGTGCCGGTGGAATGGGGATTGTTTACAAGGCAAAGGATTTATTAAAAATAGAAGCTCAGGATCGCGACCCCTACGTCGCCATCAAAGTATTGAGTGAAGAATTCAAATCGCATCCCGAAGCCTTTATTGCCTTGCAAAGGGAATCGCGCAAAACGCAACAAATTGCTCACCCTAATATAGTAAACGTATACGATTTCGATAAGGATGGTGATCGTGTATTTATGACGATGGAATTTCTGGATGGCAAACCTCTTGATGAATTAATTTACCAATATCGTGCAACAGGTTTGCCTGAGGAAGATAGTTGGAAAATACTGGAAGGAATTTCTGCAGCTTTAATTTATGCGCACGAACAAAATATTGTTCATTCCGACTTTAAACCGGGAAATATTTTTGTTACCAACAAAGGCGTATCAAAAGTGTTTGACTTTGGTATTGCCCGCGCGGTTGCCAAAGCTGAGTCCTATGAAAACCTACCGGGTGATGACAAAACGGTATTTGATGCAGGAAATTTGGGAGCCTTGACACCGGCTTATGCCAGTAAGGAAATGTTGGAGGGTAAAGCGCCTGATGCGCGTGATGATATTTATGCTTTAGCTTGTGTCGCCTATGAGCTTTTTTCTGGTAAGCATCCATTTAATCGTGTGCATGCAGATGAAGCTGCGAGACAAAAACTTAAACCTCGTCGATTAAATGCCTTCACGCGTAAGCAATGGAAGGTGATTGAAAAAGGTCTGGCATTTAATCGCGAAGATCGAATTGAATCAGTTGAAGAGTTTTGGCAAAAACTGACCGAGAAACCATTTTCTGGAATCAGGGCAGCCATAATGTCTTTGGTGGTGATCGGTCTGCTGGGAGCTATAGGTTATTTATATTTTTCAAAGCCTGAAGAAAGAATGTTTTCAGAGGATGATTTCCGTAGTGAAATTGAATTGAAGTTGCGTATGGAGCAGCATCAGACCAATATAAAAAATATGCTTGCCACTTTGGAGTTTAGCCAAATTTGGGAACAGGATTTGTGGGCCGAAGTTCAAGCCATGGAAAAATTGGCAGGCAAAGACAATCAATGGCTGGTTGATGTTCGCGCTAGTATATTCGCCGCTTATCTGAAAAAAATTGATGCGGTCATCATGTCCCG
>CAZICR010000349.1:0-3977 GCA_964537795.1 uncultured Cellvibrionaceae bacterium
CCTGGGACTTATTCAGCTTGGCAAATCTCGCCAAAGCGCGATAAATACCGATATGACCCAAATCAATATGAAGTTTGGGCAGACCTGATAATTTGAGGGATTCAAGTAGTAAAGACAGCACCTCAATATCAGCGGAAACACTCACCTCACCGTAGCATTCAATTCCCGCCTGAATAGGTGTGCGCGTAGCCAAAGGATTTTTAGGGCGGGTGTGAACGACATGCCCAGCGTAACAAAGGCGACTGGTGCCTTGACGAATGAAACTGTGTGCGTCCATACGGGCAGTCTGCGGCGTAATATCGGCACGAATACCCAGCATGCGACCCGTAAGCTGATCGGTCATTTTAAAGGTGAGCAAATCCACGTCTCGACCCATGCCGATCAGTAAGGAATCTGTGTACTCCACCAAAGGTGGAATCACCATGTCATAACCCCATGAGCTGTAGAGATCCAGCAAACGGCGGCGCAACTTGTCTATGGCCTTGGCTTCAGCGGGCAGAATTTCTTCAATACCCTCCGGCAAAAGCCAGCGATCAGCGTATGTCATGAGAGGCTCAATATGCGGATTATCTGTCAATCGATCTGGTAATAAATGGGCACATAAAAAAACCGAGTTTCTGGCTCGGTTGCGGCATTCTATCAGCATTGCTCGGGCAACAACACTCGAATAACAGATTTAAAAAAGATTTCGGCAACATCCTTGTTGCCCGATTAATTATTGCCTGCCTTTGGGATCTTTCAGGTAGCGGAAGAATTCACTTTGTGGATCCACCACCATCAAATCACCTTTGTTTTGGAAGGCATTTCGATAAGCGTTAAGACTGCGAACAAAGTTATAAAATTCAGCATCTTTTGAGTAAGCAGCAGCAAAAATTGCCGCCGCTTTTGCATCACCTTCACCGCGTAAACGTTCAGCCTGACCATAGGCTTCAGCTTCGATTACTGCCTTTTGGCGATCGGCATCAGCTTTAATTTTTTCAGCTTGTGCGGTACCACTTGAACGATATTCACGCGCTTCTTTTTCACGATCAGCTGCCATACGATCAAACACAGAACGGCTGACTTCTTCCGGGAAATCGATACGTTTCACACGAATATCTTTTACTTCAACACCCATATCGCGAACGGCTTGCTCATTGGTGGACTCAGTAATTTCTGCCATTAATTCATCGCGTTTTCCCGAGACCACATCGTGTAAAGTTCTGCGACCAAACTGGTTACGCAAACCATCAGCAACCGGCTTCGCCAACAGATCTGCAGCACGCGCTTCATCACCGCCAGTAACCTTGTAGTAGGCTTCAACATCTTTCACACGCCACTTGATGTAATAGCTCACTACCAAACGTTTTTTCTCGCTAGTGTAAAAGTTTTCAGGGCGCACATCGGCCGTCAGCAAACGTGCATCAAATTTTTTCACTTTTGCCCAAGGCTTTTTCAAATGCAGGCCTGGTTTTAGATCAGCATCCACTAAACGACCAAACTCCAATAGCACAGCTCGTTGATATTCAGTCACCACAAATAATGAACTAAATGCGATCAGGAGGATGATCAAAGATCCCATCAAAATTACGAGTGATTTGTTATTCATTAGCGCATCTCCCGACGAACAGCTGGTGCGGCAGTTTCAATTACCGTTGAACCACTTTGTTGTGATGAATTCATTCTGTTTGGTGCTGTGTTGTTGATGATTTTATCCAAAGGCAAATACATCATATTGTTTCCGCCTTTCACATCCACCATTACTTTTGATGAATTACTCATCACGTTTTCCATGGTTTCCAGATACAAACGTTGTCGAGTCACTTCAGGTGCACGCTTATATTCTGCGAGCAAACTTTCGAAACGATTTGATTCACCTTCTGCACGCGAAATCACTGCAGATTTATAACCTTCTGCCTCAGCCAACATTCGCTCTGCGCGACCTTTGGCTTCGTTCACTATGCCATTGGAATAAGATTGCGCTTGATTCACCGAACGCTGTTCATCTTCTTTCGCACGAATTACATCATCAAATGCAGCGCGAACTTCTTCAGGTGGACGCGATTCCTGAATATTGATACTCACTACCTGAATACCAGATTCATAAAGATCCAAATAAGATTGCAAACGCTGTTTAACTTCAACTGCAATCGCTTCACGCCCCTCAGATAACACCTGATTCAATTCTGTTGAACCCACTACGTGACGAACAGCAGAATCAGTTGCATGCTGCAAACTAACTTCAGGGTCGCGCACATTCAACACAAATTTTTTGACATCACTGATGTTGTATTGAACCGCTAATGGCAATTCAACGATGCTTTCGTCTTTGGTTAGCATCAAACTTTTTGCAGTGTTGGCATATTGTCGGGTTGAGGTGGTGCTTTCGATAATGACCTCATCAATGAATGGCATACGCCATTTCAAACCTTCATCTTCGATATCATAAAAGGCACCAAAACGTAGAACCACTGCACGCTCTTTGGCGTCAACCTGATAAATACCTGCACCCACCCAAATCAGTGCAAGAAGAACCAGAACCACCACCAGAAACCCGCCAACTCCACCTGCATTACCACCGGAATTATTGGATTTGTTTCCACCAAAAAGTCCGTTTATTTTTTCCTGTAATTTACGAAACGCTTCGTCGAGATCCGGCGGACCTTCATTGTTGCCCCCTCGATTCCCCCAAGGGTTTTTATCTTTTCCCGGTTCATTCCAGGCCATAGGTTTCTCCTAATCTAATGTGAAATCAGTAACTAATCTGCCCATTGCAGATCATCAAAATTTTCAGATGCCGTTTTCAACAAACGTAACAAATCACTTTTTGGAACACGAATATCCAATATGGTTTTACCATCATCCCGGTAAGCTTCCTGTGCAACAGCTTGCTGGCTATAGAGCATGGCTCGCAGCTTGCCTTGTTGTGGCGTTAACAACAAGCGTCCGGCAATCATTTCTGTACCCAAAAGCTCAATGATCGCTTTCTGTAATAAATCGCAACCTTCACCTGATTTGGCTGAAAGCCAAACAGCGGCAGGTTTTCCTGCTTCATCCCGATCAATTCTGGGGGTGCGATCGGCCAACAAGTCCAGCTTGTTGTAAACCTTTAACTGGGGAATATCGGCCGCATCTATTTCAGCTAACACCAACTCAACCTGTTCAATATTCCGGGTCATTTCTTCTGCGGCAGCATCAATCACATGCAATAACAGAGTTGAGTTGCTGGCTTCTTCCAGTGTGGCCCTAAATGCATCTACCAGTCTGTGTGGGAGATGACTGATAAACCCCACAGTATCTGCCATAACGACACCACCAATATCGGCCAATTCAATACGGCGCATAGTGGGATCGAGCGTAGCAAACAATTGATTTTCAGCGTAGACATCAGAACCGGTAACTTGATTGAACAGGGTCGATTTACCGGCATTGGTGTAACCCACCAATGAAACCGTCGGAATAGCTGCGCGCTGACGTGAGCGCCGCCCTTGCTCACGTTGTGAACGAACTTTTTCCAGCCGCTGCTCAATCATGCTGATGCGATTACGCAACAGACGACGATCAGTTTCCAATTGGGTTTCACCAGGGCCACGTAAACCTATCCCGCCTTTCTGACGCTCAAGGTGAGTCCAACCGCGAATCAATCGGGTGGATTGATGATGTAATTGCGCCAATTCAACCTGCAATTTCCCTTCAAAGGTTCGCGCGCGCTGGGCAAAAATATCCAGAATCAATCCGGTTCTGTCCAGAACCCGACACTGCAATTCTTTTTCAAGATTGCGTTCCTGACTCGGTGTAAGTGTGTGATTGAAAATAGCCAAGCCAGCTTTGTGTTCTTCCACCAAAGCCTTAAGCTCTTCCAGCTTACCGGTACTGATCAAATATTTAGCGGTGGGAACTATGCGCGACCCTGTTAAAAAAGCAACCGGATCTCCGCCAGCCGAGAGCACCAGCTCTTCAAACTCGCGAGGGTCATCGGGTTCTTGCCCGTGAGACAA
>CAZICR010000350.1:0-3943 GCA_964537795.1 uncultured Cellvibrionaceae bacterium
CTATGCTCATTATCTTACTTTGATCAATTTATTCTACATTAATCTTACAGAAGCACCTTCAAAGTCTACTGCACTTCAAAGCGTGAACTAAAAAAAGAAAAAGATTTACGGTCACATCTCTCGTGTTTTACACTGAATTGGCATTTTTTTTGTTTATAAAAAAATGTTCATTATAAAAGTGTTTTTCTTTGAAAAGCTTCTGAACTTACTGATAATAAAGTGTATTTCAATGAGAAAAATTTCAGCGGATTATTCTCAACCGGTTGGATAGTAGTCATATTCATACGGAATTCGTTTTTAATACTGGCACGTGATCTTAAGAGTTTCATCATGCCATCCACTATAACAGGCATTAACTCACCCACAGTCTCAGCCACTTTTTCAATTTCTTCCGGCGACAAACCTTCTAGTCCCATTGCCCTCACCAATGCGGAATTGGCCGCCACACTATTGATCGAATTGGCTTTGGTTGTCACAGGAGCAATCGGCTCCTGCACAGATTGAACTTTAATTGGCTTCGGAATCGCAATAGTAGGCTCAATGACCTGAGGTCGCGGAGCAATTACTTCGGGTAGTGGTTTGGGCTGACGAGCGACGGGAGAAACAGGTTCAGACATAAAATCTGACATCAGATCATCGTCGCCCCAGTCTTCAGGAATAATATTGTCCGCAGGCAACACATTGGGCAGATTGAATGCATCAGATATAGCCAATCCACCCTGCTGTTGACTACCGCCAAATTGATATGGATCGACCGGTGCTGAAAAACTATTTGACTGGGGGCTGCGTTTATCCAGAGCAGCAAGCGGATCATTGGTATCCAGTCCCTTGCCAAATGTATCTTCTTCAAAAAACGGACCCGATGAATTGTTGGAAAACGATCCACCGGTATCAAAAGCAAAATTGTCAGATGACGTTTTCACCGGCAGTGCAAATGGATCCGTAGCCAAGGGAGACGTTTTACCAAATAGGTTATTAGTAGACGCTTGAAGTTTAACCTGCATGCTATAGCTGCCCATTTCAAAAGAGTCCCCATCTTTCAAAATGGATTTGGCACCCTTGCCCAAAGGAGCAGGCGCATGGTTTAAATAAGTGCCATTGGTACTTAGGTCAGTAATATAGTAACTACCGCCTTCACAGGTGATTGAGCAGTGACAGGACGAAAGATATTTTTCAGGATCATCCAAAACCCAAGTATTTCTTTCACCACGCCCTATAGTCCCGCCCTGTTCACTAAAAACACGGGAAGACTCACCATAACGCGCACCGAGTGGAGCATTGACTACAGATATTGTTATCGCCATTCCGTTTTTCCTGAACTCATGGTTTGAATTTTTCTGAAAATAAACCGTTGATTCTACGTTATTTCAAAGGGCGCCCATTATATGACACCCTGCTGACTGGTTCAAAATTTACTTGAATATCAGCAGTTTGACACAGGATACATAAATACGACACGGATTATGTGATAAAACCATCCGAATCAATTTTTTGTAAAAAAAACGGCAACTGCAAGTCACCGTTTTTAAACTGATATAAAGCAATCAACACTCAGATGGCATAATTATCAACAATATAACTACAAGTCTCCCCGCTCGAACTTCTCACCTAGATTTTTAATTAAATCTAACAAACCACCTTCGTAGAGAAAGTTTTCGGCGAAACATTTTTCTTGTGGTCGATAGCTGCCTAGACTTTTCATGAATCTATTTTCTCGCGAACGATTCACCGCAATATAGCCCTGCTGATTATTCCCTGCATCCATCGCTCTTTGAATACACATCATCTCCCCTCCCACATCCTGATCTTGACTCGTCATAACACCAGGGGGCAATCCATCTTGGGATGAAGGAGATATGAAATCGTCAAGAGCTTTTGAAAACCAACTTAAAAATTCGATTGGCGCCTCAAATTGACCGACGGAATAAGATTTGGCGTCAAGGGGTTCATTTTCATCAGCCGTGATGATGACTAACCATTTCCTCTGATAAATATAAAAAAATAATGTATCTCCATAATTCAAATTATCAACCAACTTTGCCAAATAAACATAATCTGAATTTGGAAGCGTTAAATGATTCTCGAATTTTGGCAATAGCTCCTTTTGCGAATATTTTGGTTGCAACATATTTTTATCCCAATTTCTGCAATCGAATGGCATCAGCCGCTACAAGCTGATCCAGATCTATTTGTTTGCGTTCAAAATTCAGTGTTTCCACCACTCCGAACTCTTGCCCTTTATTTAAATTGGCCGTTAATCCATTGCCTAAAAAGTGCGGGTTATTACCAATTTTATTTTGCATTACGAACCTATCATGCATAGCCTTTTGTTCACCAGCACTTAAACCACTGGACTGTAAATCATTATCAAATTTATCAACATTTTTTGTTGCTCCACGACTTTCTGCGGAAATATAAACTTTTTTATATTCCGCTTGAAATTCAGGAGTCATTATTTTATCTGTAATAGCTGGAGGTAAATCATCTGGCAACTCTTCATTTGCAAATTTGGAAATATTTTCAAATGTGGGTACCAGAGTTTTAGCATCAGTAATAGGTAAAGCCTTCTCTGTATCAATAATAATCATTGTGTATTCACTTTGGGGATTGTATTCAATACCCAATTTCTTACAAATAATTTCCGGATCCGAATCAGCATCTTCTATTTGATCAAAAGTGGTACTCCAATACTTCGCACCCCTTCCTGTAGTGCCCAGCATGGTGCCGCCCAACGCGCCAGCTTTATTGTTACGCTCCAGATAACCATATTCCATAAACCTTACATGAAATCGCTCATTTGCAACGGAACCAGATTTAGCCATCGAGACTAATTCTTTATCCGTATATTTATTTTGATGCCCATTACTTTGTATTTCTCCTTTCATACTATCCAAACGTTTGGCGGCATCATCCAATGATTTAGGTTCAACACCTTTTCTCTGGTTAAAATCAGTTTTCTTTTCTTGCTGTTTTGGTGTCTCAGGCGCCAACGGCGGCGGCTTATCATTAGTACGCAACGGAGCCAATTCTTCCTTTGCTTTCTTGGAGGGTGAAGCAGTGATTCGCTCTACTTTGTAAACGCCTGCTTTTCCGTCTGCGAGATATTTGATTAATTCCTGTTTACCAAAATCCAGATTTTTATTGCCGTTAGATTGCACTTTCTTCAAAGTTTCTGCGTCAGCCCAAACATCTTCAAGTGCGCGATAGAGGTATTCCGTAGTCCACTTGATGCCATTCACCACTGCCTGGGCTTTTGCAACCGAATAAAATTTTTCAAATTTAAATGGATTGGATAAATACTCTCGGGCTATCGCAGGTAAAAATTTATAAGCAGTCTTGTCATCAAACGGAATAGCTGCGGCCGATTTTATAGAGGGTAATTTGTATACCCGTACCACACCATTTTCAATCAACTCGGCAACCTGATCCGTTACAGCTCTGTCAGGATATTGATTAAGCAAGCCGGGAAATAATTGAAACCATTGATAATCATCGAGATGAATTCGATTCAGAAATCCCGATGCAGAACTACGATCCATAGCGGATTGCACAAAAGAAAAATCACTGGCGCATTGCCCAAAAGCTGAAATCACCAATTCATAGCTGTTGGATCTATCACTAACAATGGAATTACAACTGGGGGATTGTGATGCTCGAATTAACATGGATGATTCAAATCGTTCCGTGGTTGAAGATTATCTGTCGGGTCAGAGTATCCAAAAATATTTGTAGCCGCCACACAGAAACATCAAACAGGCAACAAATTGCGCCAAGCTGTGAACCGCGCCAAACCTTGAGTGATGACTGAGCCATTGGGCTTACAACTGGTACGAAAATTTAATACTATAGCCCGGTAATTCCAACGTCTCATCGACTAACCTATTAGGCTCAGGAGCAATGACATGGCAGAAAGCATACACGACAAGTTAAAAAGAGTGAGATC
>CAZICR010000351.1:0-3940 GCA_964537795.1 uncultured Cellvibrionaceae bacterium
CAGATTATTGTTTAGACACAACGTTTTAAATGCACTCCAAAATGCTTCCAGATCTTGGTCGTTGTTATCCTGATACGGACGGAAATATAAATTCTGGACTCGTCTTGACAATTGCTCATTGGCATTTAACAGAGGGTGTGCATCATGCGTTCCGAATAAAAGCAATTTGGCGGGGGACTTGTTAACAAATGTCTTGAGGTTATTTAGGTTTTTCCGGACTTGCTTTTTCGTAAGGTCTTCACAGAAGTGATGGCACTCATCAAGGAGGATCGCTATCGGGTTTACTTGCGCAATTCTTTTCATAGCCGCTTTTCGCAGTTTTGCTACGGAGACGTTTCGATTGGTTTTCGTAGATCTACCCTCGATAATATCCAGAAGGTCTTGTTCAAAATCGACTTTCTGCAGACCGGAATCACCCAGTTTCTCAAGAAGATCCTCATAAAATGCACGCCAGGTAAAATCGCCATCTAACTCAAGATAAATGGGTGGTCCGTAATCATCTCTTTCCGATGTGAAAGTAGACATTTGGTAAAGAATGAATGATTGTAAAGTGGTTTTTCCAATACCGCTGGGGCCGATAACAAGGAGCATATTTTTAAGCTCCCGATTTTTTACGAATCTCAAAATGTCTTGGTTTATTTCGTCGAAAACTGGATGTTGGAGAATGTTGGAAAGAATAGTTTTGGAAATGCTCATTATTAATCCTCCTTTTTGATTTCTACTGATTTAGTCAGTGGAACACTGTTGAAATCAAATTTTGGTCGATCAAAAGTTTGGCTACCTTGATTAGCTTTTGACGATAACTCGTGCTCTTTCTCCAGTGCTCTATGATATGACTTCGCCCTCTCTTCATTAGGGCTTCTATAGTGTCTCGAATGATGTTTGTTGAATCGGCTTATTTCATGAAAACCAAATAGTGACTTCTTATCCTTAAATACCTGAACAACTGGATCACGCGTTATCAATTTTTCAAATTTATTACCAAGAAGTACGTAAATAGTGCTTGCATTGTAAGGATCATATTTAACCTTCACTTTTATTTTTTCATAACGATAGTCTGTAATTGTCTTATTTATTAAATAAGTTATTTTTTTGAATTCAACTACTCCGTTTCTCATGGTGATCTCGGTGGGGTGAGTAGGAAGTAGCTGAATATCGGCAAGCAAATCTGAATCAACTTTTACGCCAGGCGTCTCGTCGAATGATTGAATGCTTCTGTTGAACCTGTTTCTCGGTGTTTCACGAATTCCGCCCCGTTCATTATTCGGATAATCTTCGTAGCAAAAACGGTAAAATTCTTCGTAAAACTCTGTTGCAGTCCAAGTGGCGAAGGCTTCTGAGTCATGCGTCTTGGATTGTCCCCGACCGTATTTCTTTAATTTTCTGTTTCCTTGCAAGTTATGAATTAATTCTGTTTGAGACGTGCCGAATGTCCTTTCTATAATTGTTCCATGTCTAAATTTGCCGGTGGGTCTATAACGAAGAGTTATTCCCAACGATGCAGCAGAAACCTGTATTGACGTACTTTTGAATTCTGAAGCTCCATCACACATGACTATTATTGGTAATCTTTTGTATCGACGATAACACTCGCGCATAACCAACATCACGCTTCTATAAGAAGCATCTTCAAAATGTACATGGAAAGCTAAGATTTCATTTGAGTATGAATCGATTAAAAAAGTAAGCAACAATCTCATTGAGATAACTTTTCCGTCGATTTCAGATATAAAATCCATTTCGATGGGGGTATGGTCGATATGCGCAAGATGAAAAGCATAGTCACCCCTGGCAGGTGCATCATCTTTGCCATCATATTCTGCGGGTTCCACACCTAGAGCGTAGGCCGCTTTATACCCCTCCCGTGCTAATACTATTTTTCTTTTACTGGTACGTTTAATTTCTTCGTAGAAGGAGGTCAGGCTTAACGGAGATAAATTCAGCTTTTTGCAGGCCGACGCATACAGGTCAAAGCAGAACTTCGCACTGCGACCGGTTGGAGTCAGATATTCTTTTTTAATGGTCTCTTGAATAATATTTAAGTGTTCATCGGAAATACGCCTTTTTCGATTTCCTTTTTTAAAACTTTGGTCAATCAAGCCCAAAAGGCTATCTCCGAGATTTGCTTTGGCTTCTGCCATTTTCTTCTTCCAGCGCTTTATTGTGCTGATAGATTTAACGGATTTTTTTCCAGAATTAAAAATTTCTAAATCAGCTTTTTTCGATACGGCATTTTCAATGTCTGACTTTTTAAATTTCGATAGATAACTTTCTATTTTATCGGCGTCATTTACTTCAACTAATTCGATTAGCATCTCTTTGTTATCAATAGCTTTTTCGATGTCTGCAATTGGAATGTATTCAATTTCACCGCCATCGATGATTATGGACTCCTCGGAAGTACTAAGTATTTCGACTTTGTTGCCGTTCCACCAAATAAATTTTTGATTGGAAAGTTCGGATATTGAACTTGCTTCTACCAGGGTTGCAGGAGTCGATAGGCTATTTAGTCGATAAAATGCATTTTCATCTGCGTAAATGT
This sequence comes from uncultured Cellvibrionaceae bacterium, assembly GCA_964537795.1. GTDB lineage: Bacteria > Pseudomonadota > Gammaproteobacteria > Pseudomonadales > Cellvibrionaceae > Cellvibrio. Next base: position 2,543 of record CAZICR010000351.1, read on the forward strand.
ATGCAGATTCAGGATATAGCAGTAGCTCATTTTGAAGATCAAAATAGATTTTTCTTTTGACAATGCTAGATATGATGCATGCTTGGCCAAATTTTGAAAATGCATCTTTCAATAACATTCGATGAAGTCCAACGAGCTCGTTAGCTATTTTTTGAAAGTCATAATCTTCATTCAAATCGTCAATGAAGTTCAGAAAATAGTTTGTGTTTCGTTTGTAAATCGCAGAGTAATCTTTCTCAGTGACAAAGCGAAATTTGATACCCAGCTGTTCAAGAGCCTCAGTGATCGGTGGCGATGTCCATTCGCCAGAGGATGTTCTGTGATAGCGGTTCGGGTTTTTGGCAGCGAGTTTTGTAAGTTGCGAATATCGTTTACATTCTATGAGCGAAACGCCATCTTCACTGATCTCAAGGAAATCGAGCGTTATTATGTTTCTGCGTTTTTTACCACTTGCATTTAAGTACTCTATTTCTATTGGTGGTTGGTCATAAATCTCGAGCACTGAAATATTAAACTCTGCCCAAAGAACGTATGCGAATTCGACATTTCTTGACTCGCTGTTGATGACATGACCATTTTTCCTTGATGCAAAGCGATCAACAACGTTGAACTTTTTGTTCGGTTGTCGCGAAGGCGGCGTGGAGCATATTTTTAGAATATATTCGATGCCGGCTTGGCTAATACCGTGGCGTTTGCATAACTTTACTAAGTCTTTCGTATTCATAATGTATCTCCCAGTTTCGTTAGGCCGAGCTTGGCCGTTGAATTTGAAAAAATTCAATTTTTTGAATTGACGTTCTCAGGAAGATCGAGCAGACTAACGTTTCTGAAGCGATTGTCTTGATGATCCACCCCGAAAAGCTAACAGGTCACCTTGTTAGCTTTTTTTTGCGCTAAAAATAAGGCATAGATACCCCCAATCCAGAAATGAACAGAGAAAAATGCGCCAAAATTGGCACATATGTAATGATTGGTTTAAAAATCGCCTCGCTGGCGAGAAAAGTGGCCTCAAGAGCCTAATGAACAGCTCAAGCAAACAAATGCTTGAGGCATAGCGGGTGGGTAAATCGCACATCAAAAAAAGAGGGAAACCTATCCCCAGAGGGAAGGGAATCCCGCGCCCAACATTGTTTAACGGTTCCACGTTAAACGAGTACTTCAATATTTTCTCTATCCTACTCTCATTTAGAGTAGGACTAAATATTTTGAAACTATAAACTCCTTCTCTGTTAGTAAATTTAAGTACTAACCCTGAGACTTACAGGCCGCCAATTTCAACCATAAGCTGCGTTTCAGCTCATCTTATGGTTGAATCGACCAAAACTGTAAGCCTTTGATTTATTTGGTAGCTAGAGGCGGACTTGAACCGCCGACCCCAGCATTATGAGTGCTGTGCTC
>CAZICR010000352.1:0-3902 GCA_964537795.1 uncultured Cellvibrionaceae bacterium
CTCCGATTGAAATTGTTTGGTTCTGCTCTGGAAATAAGACCCCCTCCTAACCTCCCCCTTGCCAGGGGGAGGGACTTTACTCCCTACTTAAATACAGAGTGTGAGCTGTCCCCTCCCCTGGAAAGGGGAGGGTTAGGGTGGGGTCTCGCTTTTTAAATCTTCCCCACCAAATCCAAAGAAGGCGCCAATGTCGCTTCACCTTCTTTCCATTTTGCCGGGCACACTTCACCAGGATGAGATGCAACGTATTGTGCGGCTTTTACTTTGCGTAAAAGTTCGGATGCGTCGCGGCCAATTCCGCCTGCATTAATTTCGACGATTTGGATTTTGCCTTGTGGGTCAATTACAAAAGTGCCACGATCAGCCAAACCGGCTTCTTCAATCATCACACCAAAATTGCGTGTAATAGTTCCGGTGGGATCAGCAATCATCGGGAATTGAATTTTGCCGATGGTTTCCGATGTGTCGTGCCAGGCTTTGTGAGTGAAGTGGGTATCAGTTGAAACTGAATAGATTTCCACACCTATTTTTTTGAATTCGGCATAGTTATCAGCTAAATCCCCCAGTTCTGTCGGGCACACAAAAGTGAAATCAGCCGGGTAGAAAAAAACCACTGACCATTTGCCACGCAGGTCGGAATCACTCACTTTGACAAATTGGCCTTGATGATAGGCTTGGGCATTAAAAGGTTTTACGTCGGAGTTAATGTAAGACATTGAAAGTTTCCTCTGGTTGATGTTGGTTGGTTTTGTGTCTACGAGGGCCATACTAGAGATCCGATTTGGATAATAAAAATTAATTGAATGAATCGAGCTGATTGTTTTTTAAAATAATGACGCTATGATCCAAATTGCTATCTATCCCTGATGCTGTCTATGTTTGTTGGTCTGGCTGCTATAAAATGCCGCCACTTTATCTTTGTCACACTTCTTTTTACCTTCTGGGGCATCACATATGGAACGCAGAGAACCGACATTTAATACTGGTGTTGAAACTTCGGGTAACTCGTCTGAATCCAGCGATCTTGCTCGCCGTCAAACATCACAGGTTGATCGGCAACCTGCTAAAAATTCATCCGGATTGGCGGTGACGGCATTGGTTCTGGCGCTTGCGGCTGGTGGTGGTGCAGGGTTTTTGGGATGGCAGTTATTTCAGGCGCAGCAGGCATTAGCTGCATCCAATCAGCGCATAACTGCATTGGAAGAACAATTAAATGTCAGTGCAGAAGGAACCAGTCAATCTGTCGCGTCTTTGGGTGCCAAGTTGACTAAATTAAATGAGACATTGAATAAGCAAGCCGACGGAATAGAAGGCAATCGTAAATCCCTGGTTGCCAGCGTGGAGAAAATGACCGCACAGGCGAAAGAAATTGCCGCGGTTAAACAATCAACCTCCGAAACAAAAAATGCCATTACCGCATTGAAGCAGGAAGTGGCAGGTAATAAATCCTTAAGCGATGCATCCCTGGCAAAACTTGAACCGGTAGTGACGCAGTTTGATCAAAAACTCGATGCACTCAACGAAGATATTAATAAGCTCGAATTGGAAATGGGCAACATAGATGCGATAGATCGTCGTCTCAAAGCAAGCGAAGAAGCCATAAAAGCGATTGATGATTTCCGTCGCACGACTAACCGTGAAATTTTGCAATTGAAACAGCAAGTGGGCACAGCGCCAGCTCCCAAGTAATTCAGGAATTTTTTATGCCGACTATTATTCGTCAACAAGATTTAATCGACAGCGTTGCGGACGCACTGCAATTTATTTCCTATTACCATCCGGTAGATTTTATTCAAGCGATTCACAAAGCTTATCTGCGCGAACAAAACAAAGCCGCCAAAGATGCTATGGCGCAAATTCTGATTAACTCACGTATGTGTGCTATGGGTCATAGACCCATTTGTCAGGACACGGGAATTGTCACAGTGTTTGTAACAGTCGGAATGGATGTGCAATGGGATGCGCAAATGAGCCTCACCGATATGATCAATGAAGGTGTGCGTCGCGCTTATATGCAACCGGATAACGTGTTACGCGCTTCTATTCTTTCTGATCCTGACGGTGCTCGTAAAAATACCGGCGATAACACGCCTGCAATTATTCATTACAACATAGTCCCCGGAAATACAGTGGATGTTCATGTCGCTGCAAAAGGTGGCGGCTCTGAAGCCAAAACCAAATTTGCCATGTTGAATCCGTCAGATTCAGTGGTGGATTGGGTATTAAAAGTGGTTCCTGAAATGGGTGCCGGTTGGTGCCCACCCGGAATGCTTGGTATAGGTATTGGCGGAACGGCTGAAAAAGCCATGATCCTTGCCAAAGAAGCCTTGCTTGAGCCAGTCGATATTCAAGAACTGCAAGCGCGTGGTGCAACCAATCGCGCTGAAGAATTACGCATTGAGTTGTACGACAAAGTGAATCGTTTGGGCATTGGGGCTCAAGGGCTTGGTGGTTTGACCACAGTTGTTGATATTAAAGTCAAAGACTTCCCTACGCACGCCGCCAACAAAGCGGTCGCCATTATTCCTAACTGTGCCGCAACTCGCCACGCGCATTTTGTGTTGGATGGTTCTGGCCCTGCATTACAAACGCCACCGGCACTGGAAGATTATCCCGAAATCGCTTGGGAAATTGGCAGTGATGTTCGTCGCGTTAATCTGGATACGCTCAAACCTGAAGATGTACAGAATTGGAAAACCGGCGAAACCATTTTGCTCTCGGGCAAGATGTTAACCGGCCGCGATGCTGCCCATAAAAAGATGACTGATTTGATTGCTAAGGGCGAACCTTTGCCCGTCGATATGAAAGGTCGCTTCATTTATTACGTCGGCCCGGTTGATCCCGTGCGCGATGAAGTGGTTGGCCCTGCTGGCCCCACAACAGCAACTCGCATGGATAAATTCACTCGCACTATGCTGGAGAAAACGGGTTTGCTGGGCATGATCGGAAAATCCGAGCGTGGCCCAATTGCGATTGAAGCGATTCGAGATTACAAATCAGTTTATTTGATGGCTGTTGGTGGTGCGGCTTATTTGGTAGCACAAGCGATTAAATCCTCCAAAGTTCTCGGCTTTCCTGAACTGGGAATGGAGGCCATCTATGAATTTGATGTGAAAGACATGCCGGTGACGGTGGCTGTGGATTCTCGCGGCGAGTCAGTTCACAACACTGGTCCACAAATTTGGAAGGCGAAAATTCAGGAAGAAGCCATTCATATAGGCTAATCCTTCTTTTCTGTAAGGGCGTTGTAAACGGCGCCCTTTACCCCTCGATTGTTTATACCCCTTCTCAATATAAAAAAAATAAATAATACATTTCCGGCAAGTTTGCATATAGCTGCTACTTTTAAAGCAACAGTTTCACAAGAACAGGCTTGGCAATAGATGCAAACTAAAGAGTGGGTGATTCTCATTGTTGCGGTCGTAGGTGGTTGGTGTTTAGCTGAATTTGCAATGCCGGTTTTGGGAATTGCTGTTGCTGCCGGTGGTATGTTTTATTTGTACAGTCACAAACCTGCTCCTGTCAGTAAAGAAAAAATTAATTACCAGATTGAATCCGGTTTTCGTCAGTCACTGATGCAAGCAGGCGATAACATTCTTAAAACTCTGGAAGATGCTAGCAAGGACATGGATATGTTGTCTGGAATTCAATCTGATGCAGTCTTTACCCTGACAAAAGCCTTTAATCAAATAAAGTCGCTATTGGAAAAACAACAGCTTGATATCGCCAGTTTATTGATTACAGAAAACCCGCAAGGTAAACAGGAATCTTTTGTTGGGCATATGAGTGCCTTTGCAAAAAATACCTCTGAGACGCTGGATAAGTTTGTGGCGACTACAGTTTCAATGAGTGCCGCATCTATGGACTTGGTTGAAAGAGTTTCATTAATTTCCCAACAAATG
>CAZICR010000353.1:0-3874 GCA_964537795.1 uncultured Cellvibrionaceae bacterium
CAATTTTTTACCGGATGAACGGTATTGAGTGAAAGGCGGGATGGGCATTTAATACCGGATAGTTGGTGCTTAGCCGAGGAAAGATTGTGTGCTTGTTTATTACAGTGCTTTTACCGAAAAAAGCGCAAACATCAAAGATAGGTGAACTCGCTAAAAAACATCATTTTGGCTGGTATAACCTACGCAATCAAATCACCAAACAATTGGACGGTGACTATTTTTACTTTTGCACTACCAGTGGCATGTGTGATTGCGAAACCCAATTGGGATCAACATGCAGAATTAGCCCCGATCAAAATTCAGAAATTGAAATTGCCCGATTCAAACGAAAAGGCTGGAACGACACTAAAATTGCGCGTTGGATTAAACAAAAATCTGCAATCAAAAATAAATCTATTCAAAATTTGGATGAAATACAGAAATGGATGGAGTTTATTACGGAAATTATGGAAAAACGCTTAACCAGTAAAATCGGTATATTGATTCACATGTATTCAAAAAGTGTGAATGATGAAATTTTCACCCTAAGTGAGAGTTGTAACGAAAGTGAACTGACCGCAGAATATTTACTAAACCTTGAACAAAATCGTGTACATTTTTTTACCAAAAAATCGATTTCACCTCAAATCTCATACCAACACAAAAAAGTATCCATGGAATATTAGTCTATTCAACATGGACACTCACATAGCGTTAAAGCGCTAGTATCAAAATTTATAAACCAATGTAATTGAAGTCGTGGTATCCGTTTTCTCTTTACCTGGAGCAACCTCAGAGTCACTCGCCAGCGCAAACGCTGCTTTCATTTGCATGACCTCATTGATTTTTGTACTTAATGAAGTTTCAGACAAAGTACGGCGGTTGTCTTCGGCTGATTCAATACTGATGGATTGTTTGAATTCTGCATTGCTAGTAATTTGCCAAGCGAATACACCAGCAACACGCAACATAGTACCATCTTCAGTAACCAGATAATCCGGCAATACTGGATCTTCAAATACTTTTTCCCCTCGCACATAACCAGGGCCGATTTCTGCGTCCAATTGCATAGTCTCGCGTTCAATTAATCGCGAACCATAACCTATGGAAATTGTAGAGTAACGGCGATAGGCGCCGAATTTATCGTCCGCATGGGAAGCAAACAAAAATAAATAATCTTCTTTGCGTCCAAAATCATAGGCACTTTTTATTGACCCAAAATATTTCTCAGCGGTTTTTTCATTAGTGGTAGTGCCATCATCATTTTCAACTTCACTTTTGTTAATTAAACCTGTGAGCACATAGGAATTGGTCCATTTATCCAGATTTTGTTTAACATCCAGTTTCGCTTGCATGCTGGTCGCTTCGGTATTGCCCGACGCTGACACAACCCCTAATTCAGCAGAAGCATCCCAGGGTTTTACTTCTTCAGCTATGGCCACATTTAAAGTAGATAGGGCAACCAAGCAAGATAATAGGTCTTTTTTGATGCTTTTATTTTTCATATAATTTCTCATATCAATCTTCCTGTACTTAGTAATGGTGGCAGGATCATAACGTGTTTTTATCAAATTACTAAAATAGATTTTTGTTTTTCTGTTGCTTTTTTGTACCCGTTTGCAGTTTTTGTGGTTCCTATACTGAAAATAAACAATGTAATTTTTGGTGACTCTACAATCATAAATAGATTTTTAACAATTGCTTTTTGAAAATTTAACGCTTCACTGTATAATCGCGACGTCTTTACAGGATCCGCTCAATGAGTCGCCCCGCTTTTCAATTACAACTACTTCATCCGCGCTACTGGCTTAACTGGATCGGCTTGGGTATTTGGTGGCTGCTCGCCCAATTACCTTACCGATTGCAAATGTTTCTGGGTAGCTGTCTCGGAAAAATAATGAAGATTTTTGCCAAAAAAAGGATCGCTATCGCTAAACGAAATATTGAGCTTTGCTTTAAACATCTCAGCAAAAAAGAACAGCAACAATTTTTGGATCAACATATAGATTCTTTGGGGAAAGTCTTTTTTGAAATAGGTTTGGCCTGGTTCGGATCAAAAAAACGACTGCAAAAGCTTGTGATTTATGAAGGACTTGAATATCTGAAATCAGCTGAAAAGGACGGAGTTGGCATAGTGTTAATGGCCCTGCACTTTACCCATCTGGATTTAGGTGCTGCGTTTATAAATTTACAGCATTCTATTGATGGCAGTTATCGCCAGCATGACAATCCTGTGTACGATTTTATTCAACATAAATGCCGTGAAAGATTTAACACAGACTCTACCGCGATCGAAGTTGGAGACTTACGCACAGTCGTCAAACAATTACGCCGCGGTCGTGCCATCTGGTATGCCCCTGATCAGGACTATGGGCGCAGGGGCAGCAAACACAGTATTTTTATCCCGTTTTTTGGTGTAGATGCAGCTTGCATAACATCAACCTCCCAACTTGCCCGCATGGGAAATGCACAAGTAATTCCTTTTGTTTGCATACGCAAAAAAACTGGCGGATATCTCCTGAAAGTAATTCCCCCTCTAGCAAATTTCCCCAGCGATGATCTGGTTCAGGACACCAAACGCATTATGAAACAGGTTGAAGACGGAATTCTGATGGCCCCCGAACAATACCTCTGGGTTCACAGGCGTTTCAAAACCCGTCCAGAAGGGGCGCCCAGCCTTTATAAGGATTTATCACAAAAGTGATGCCATAAACAAAGCAGATTGACCTGAATTGTTTTGTGATAAGATGCGCGGCTTTTTCTGACAGACCGCAGGCAAAACCGCTATGGCAAGAAAAGTTGCAGTCATCATGGGTTCCAAAAGTGATTGGTCGACCATGCAATCCGCAGTAGAAATACTCGAACAAATGGGTGTGGAATATCACACAGAAGTGGTTTCTGCACATCGTACCCCGCAAAGGCTGACTGAATTTGCAGAATCGGCTGTGGCCAATGGCTATGCCGTGATTATCGCGGGTGCCGGCGGTGCAGCGCATTTACCAGGTATGGTTGCCGCACATACACGCTTGCCAGTACTTGGGGTGCCAGTTCAAAGCAAGGCATTAAGCGGAATAGACAGTCTTTATTCCATAGTGCAGATGCCAAAAGGTATTGCCGTTGGTACTTTGGCAATCGGTGTTGCCGGCGCCTTTAATGCAGGCCTGTTGGCTTGCCAGATTCTCGCTGTGACTGACCCTGTTTTAGCCACCAAAATCGATCAATTCCGTCAGGATCAAACCCAATCGGTTTTGGATAATCCTGATCCCCGCGATCAATAATTCACGAGTGACTGAATAATGAATCAGCGCATTTGGGTTTTGGGTGCAGGCCAATTGGGTGCAATGTTAAAACACGCAGGAATGCCACTGGCACTCGATGTGTGCCCAGTTGATATAGACGAATCCTCCGCACCCGATTTATCTGCCACTGATATTGTCACCGCTGAGCGCGAACAATGGCCCAGCACTCTGGTAACAAGAACACTGGCGCAGCATCCACAATTTATAAATCAATCCATTTTTGGTCAATTGGCTGATCGCAAAACGCAAAAAGAATTAATTGATTCATTAGGTTTGGCTACAGCGCCCTGGCGAAATGTTGCAAACAATATTTCTGCAAATGAATTACGCAATCAATTGGGCGAGTCTGTTTTATTAAAACGCAGAACTGGCGGTTACGACGGACGGGGCCAACACTGGTTACGCACAGATGACGATCAAATTCCCGATGATTGGCAAGGCGAAGCCATCGCCGAGCAAGCCATTAATTTTGATGAAGAAGTTTCTTTAGTAGGCGTACGTAATTCACAAGGTGAATGTGTTTTTTATCCGCTGACACTCAATTTACATTTAAATGGAATTTTATATTCATCGATTGCACCACTCGCACGCTTACA
>CAZICR010000354.1:0-3854 GCA_964537795.1 uncultured Cellvibrionaceae bacterium
CATTGTTAATTCGATTGGCCAGTGCCAGGCAATGCCTCGCCATTTTTTCGCCATTCAGTGATACTGCTCTTTTAAACATATCCATGTATTCAGTGCCAGGCAAGACTTCTAATGAGAGCATCTCGCCATAATGCTTGGTGCCTGATTGAATATTCCGCTCCTTCTCATTAATTGAAACGAAGCGGGGATTCTCAATCAGTTTAACAATGAAGCGAACCTGACCGTCATCATAGCTTCCACTAAAGTTCACTTTGTTGACTCCAATAATTTGGACAACTGACTGTTGTTTGGTATCAAGGAATAATCGCAGGCAAGCATGAATGCACTATCTGAATTACTGTCACCCATTCCAAAGGTAAGAAGTTCTTCGTGCTCTAACTTCAACAGTGTTGTTACATATTTTACAGCTTCGGATTTATCTATTGGGTTTGGAACCACAGCTAAATTATTCGCGTTCCTGTGAACAAAAAAGTATTCGCTGAATTTATTTAACCATGGCTCTACCACTGTCCGTTGAATAATATCAATTCTTTCCAGATTCTTTTCTGGGTCTTTTACATTTAAATAAAATGACTGGCCAAGATCTTCGATGATTTTACTTTTTGAAGGGATGGCATTCAGGGAACAATATTCTGTAATTATTTGGTGGAGCTCGAGTAGACGCGGAATATGAGAGCAAATTCTATGCTGGACGTTGTCAAACCAGCGCCTATCAACTTCACCGGAAGGGGTAAGTACTACACCGCCAAAGTTGCAAATCACGTAACTTTTAAACGATAAATTGACTCTGCGGAAAGCATCAATGTCCCTTGCCGTTGTTGGGATTAGGGTCATGTTCGAATCAAGAAGTTTAAAAAGAGCCCTTTGTTTTTCGGTGTTGTAAGAGCATGGAGCACCCGATTTGTAATTTGCTACCGGTTCCAGCGTATTATCAGTTGAAAGTTTAGCGAGCGACTGGAATAAGGTATCGTCAAGATCAATAAAAATGACTGAATTCAATTTCATTACCACTAATATAGAAAAGTTCAGCGTTAACAAGCTCCGCAAATTGCGTTAAAGAGTCATTCAGCTCAGTTTCATGAAAAATATAAATTTTGTTATATTGCTGTTTGGCCACATTGTACAAATAGTTGTCAATTCCTTCGTTATAGTTGTCCTTGAAAACTAATTTTTTTTTGATTCCTCCCCACTGAATAATCGGTGACCTTGTAGAGGACTGGATGTATACCTCGTGGCCACGTCGATCCAGCTCTGCACCAATTAAAAACGGAATATGCATAAACTCACCGGTGCCGACAACAAGTATCTTGTCCCCTGCATCTATATTTTTCTCAAGCTGGCTAATAAACGTATCTTTAATTGATATTCTTTTTGATAGCCCGGTTCTGCCAAACAAGGGTGAGATATTTGGGCTAAGGTTTAAGTTGCAATTTTGTGCATTGGCTTTGTTGAAATCCAGATTATTAGGTCTGAATTGATAGGAACCGGTGAGTACACAACCTAAACTGGTTTTGATGTTGAAACGGTTAGAAAGAAATTCTTTACAGGACGCATTGCGGCCCATGAAGTTAGTGATTACTGAAAGGTGAACCTCTTCAAGAAGGTTGCAGATACCTCTCAATGAATTAACCAGATTGAGGAATGTATTACCCGTGGTTGCCTCATCATCAATCAATACCAAAGATTTTGCATTTTTTAGAATATTCATGTCTTGGTCAGACATTGGAAAGTGAAGGAATTGATTGGGTGCATGGCTGTGGGATTCTTGAAATTCGATCAACCCGGTGTGTGGCAACCTATAGCGAGTTGTATGCAAAAATAAGCATGCTTTATAGGGATTTGCTGATTGAAATGACTCATAAACACCATGTCCCAATCCTACAGCGGTTTCTGCCATTGCAATAAACACGACAGGATCACAGATTGTTTTGCTAATTTGCGATGATAGAATTTCGTGAACACGGCGCATGATTTGCGGCTTTGATGGGAAGTGTTTTCCCAAAACCTTGCTCATGAACAAGAATCCACGTGCAGAATTTTCTCTTGCAGCGAAATCAAATAATGTATCGGGTTCAAGAAAGGTGTGATCGATATCTACGGTTATACTACCAGTAGGCAGATCACACATAAGTTGACTCGTCCGTGTTACGGGATTCATTATTGCTAAAGCTCCACCGCACGGGATACATGAGTAACACATAGGCCGTCTTTGATGGGTGGAATAACAACATTGCTATAACCTTTATCAAATCCTACTAACGCCAGATAAGGGATATTTGGACCTGCGAGACATGACATTCCGACGCCGCCCGACATACGTGGATTAATTTCAAGAAGCCTTAATCCAGATTCGCTTTCTCTGTACTGAGCGTTAAAAAACCCATTTAATGAGTAGTCTTTAGCAAGTTTGGTAACCGAATCGACTATATCTTGCCTTACTTCGATAATTTGACCTTGGCCTGAAATCATCGATTTTTTTCGGGCAACAGCGCATTTAAGCTGACCGTTATCTGCAATGCAATCAACGCTATATTCATGACCGGGCAAAAACTCCATTAATAGCATGGTTTTTGTTTCGCCAATGCTCGCAAGTCCCCGCCTAAAATCGTCGAGTCCAACATAATACTGTGACCCGTCGAGAAGAATTTGCGCTGAATTTCTATTCTCATCAAGTACGGCAAATCCCATCCCATAAACAGATACGGATGGTTTTACACAAAGAGTCTTGTGTCGTTTCTTTAATTCTTGATACGAACGGTCAAATTGTTCAATGTTATTGAAGGGAAGGAACTCAGCCGGGGGAGTTATCGGAAGATCCAAATGTGAATAGAATGCTGCTTTATCATGAATAAGGTGAATATTTTCTTGAGTTGACGCATTGAGGATACGCGTACCATTCTCCAGAAATCTTTGAGATGCACCTACTATAGAACTCGCTTCTTTACCTGGGATCAAAATTGAAATTTCCCGCTCGCGGCAAACTTTAAGGCACCATTCAACGTACTCATCGCCCTTCAGACCACCAGGCTCCAGAAAATAATCGTGGGAGGCTTTGTATAATGGCGACTGCGGTTTGCTATTTGAGGAAATGATGGTGTAGTCACCATTGGCATCCGCCTCACGAATGAGGCGGATCGCTGCGGCTACTGAAGAAAATGTTTTGTTGAACCATACACGCAGCATAAATAATAAGACCCTACAAATGTGGAATGATCAAAGGCATAAGATCATTAAAAGTACGACCAGAGCAGGACTCACCGATAGCATGCATCTTCCACTCCCCATCATGACGATAAAGCTTGGCCATAATTTGGGCGGTGTGGCTGCCCAGTGTAGACAAGTTATAACGAGCAATTTCTACATTGTTTTGCTTGTTGAATACACGACATGTCGCGTTCTCAACCTTTGAGAAATTCTGTCCCGTAAAGCTGTTTACGGTGAATACCAGACTTTTTACAGATTCTGGAACTTTGACCAAATCAACCATGATTTGCTCATCATCACCATCGCCTGCGCCAGTACGATTGTCACCCGTGTGAAGGATTGCCCCGTCCTTTGATTGCAGTTGTCTGAACCAAACTACATCCACTGGATTGTTTTGCTGATCAAACATTACGCAGGAAGCGTCGAGGTCAATTTGTTCAGAGCTACCGCCAAATCCTAAAAAGCCTTTGGACTTTACGCAATCCCAACCAAGCCCCATGACAACTTGAGTGAGGGAGCCTCCAGCTGATTTGGTCAAAGAGATTTTTTGACCTTTCGTTAAACTAATCGACATAGGTTTACCTTTTGTTTGTATTGATAAAATGTTGTGTTACGCGGACGTAGCTTTCTTCAACCAACGGGAGAATGAA